>JAFCZU010000685.1 GCA_019314185.1 Deltaproteobacteria bacterium
GCGGTGACCATAAGAACGGCCGAAAGCATGGAACCAAGTACCAGGAAATCCATAAGTGAAATTATTAAAACCGGGACCGGCCAATATCGAAATCTGATTTTATGGTCTAATAGCCATAACGCAAAGGCGATTGCAGTGTAAATTCCACCGAGAGCAAAGGCATATCCCCTGGCCAGATAAGAATAATCAAAAACAAAGGGAACAAGAGAAATCAAGCCTAAAGATACTATTTGCAGTGCTTTTGATTTTATCGTTTTGTAGACAATATATGCTATTGACAGAGAAAACATTACCCCTGCGAATAGGGAAGGTATCCTGATGAAGTGCTCATAGAAATTAAAAAATTTATGGGCATAATACATAAATACCGAGTTTAGAACGTGATTGTTAGTGGAATCGAATCTGCCAACGGCTGTGTCAAGACTTCGAGCATAAATAACATAATTTGCCCGTTCATCAAAAATCATGCCCGCATGGTCTGCTTTATATATTTTTAATGCGATAGTGGACAATAAGACCAGGAAGAAGATAAGGAGATATATTTTTTGACTCGTCAAGGACAATCTTTTTGACTCAATATTATCATCACGAAACTCAGTTCTCTATCAGTTTAACTTCCAGGGCGACCTTGTCAGCGGGTAACGCAGTGTTTAGTACAACGGCAATACCTGCCTTCTCGAAGTAATTCCAGTCTAAACAAACAGCCCCGGAAGGCCTTTTGTTTTTGTGGCAGATAAATACATCGTATTTACCCTGCTTTACAATATTGAATTTATAATCAAACTGTTTGTAATAAAGAAAGCCCATATAAAACAGCCGTTTCCTTTCCGAGAAGGCAATATTCCAGGTTTTGTCAGGGTCTATGGCCCTGAGTCTTCGTAAAACGGGCTTTGAAAAGGTTGAACCACCCCAACGATAGGGATTTGGCAGATTACATAGCGTTATTAAAAATACGACAACTACGATGATAACACGCACCGTTTTGCCTAATGTGCCCTTTAACTTGCTGGCGAACCTGTCGAGAATTATGACACAGCAAGTCAATACTAATGGGATCAAGTAAGCGTTATTGCGTTGGAAACCAAGAGACTTTTTTAGTACTATAGCGTAAGTTAAAAAAATGATCAACCCCAGCAAGCCGGTGATCAGAACGAAATTTCCGTGAATATTTCCATGAAAATACCTTCGCCATGTTCCCGCTCTTAAGGCTGCCAGAAATTTGCAAATATAGAATATGATGCCCAGAACTGCAAAAAGCAGAAAGATAAAAAAAAGGATCGAGCCGAAAGTTTTATGAACATGAAAAACTTTTGTTATCAATAAGCCGTTCATATATTCAGTTAAAGATGACCATCCTTTCCAGGCTTTATCCCACTTCCAAACTGTGCTGTTGGTCATTATGTTGGTGTATAGCTGACGATAAAGAAAAAAAAGCGGTACGGAAGTAAATATGAAAATGGCGATACTGTTTAAAATAACGGCTTTAAGCCTGGCGGCATTATCTTTAAATATTTTATATGAGTAAAACAATACGAAGACGAATACGAAGACGGCGTTAAAAGCTGCCAGCAGCAACACACTTGAGAGCATTGCCCCGAGGATTATAAAATTAAGCAATGAAATTATAAAAGCGGGTATCAACCAGTATTTAAACCTGATCTTGTGCTCCAGCAGCCACAGCACAAAAGCTATCTGTGCATAGAAACCGCCTATTGAAAATGCATACCCTCTTGCTAAAAAAGAATAATCAAATACGAAGGGTACTAACGAAATCATGCCTAAAGCCGCGATCCGCAACAGGTCGGATTCGATAGACTTGTAGAGGATGTAAGCTATCGACAGTGAAAAAAGTATCCCCGCCAGAAGTGAGGGAACCCTGATAAAGTGTTCGTAAAAACCAAAAATTTTATGGGCATAATGAATGAATATCGAATTCAGAACATGGTTGTTTGGGGTGTAAGTGGTAAGTGCGGACTGTATATCATTGGTATAATTAAGATATGTCATCGATTCATCGTAAATAATGCCTGCATAATCTGCTTTGTATATTTTTAAAGCAATACT
This sequence comes from Deltaproteobacteria bacterium, assembly GCA_019314185.1. The sequence goes on from JAFCZU010000685.1 coordinate 2,065, forward strand.
AAGCATTATGATAATTAAAAAAAGAGCCCAAAACAGTCTTTCTTTCTCGAAGGCAAAGCCTGTTTCTGTCTTTTTGATTTTCAAGGTTCGATAAGATTTATCTTTGTGCTTATTCATCCGGTTATCTGAAATAATTATTTTTCTGCAAATGCCCAATTATTTAAGAACGCTTCAAAATAGCCGAGTTGCATTTTTTTTCTGCTGAAACCCGCTCTTGAAAGATAACCGGCGATCGACGAGTGACCGTACGTGCCTTTATGCTCATTAATTTCCACGGCACTTACCAGTTTAAACTTTGCCATTATACGAAGCAGTCTGTCTGTCCACTTAGCCGGCGTAGTTAAAACAAATCTTCCTTCCTTTTTTAAGACTCTTTTGATTTCCTTCAGGACCATTACAAGTCTGTCTGGTTCTATATGTTCAAAAACTGCGAGCATTGTGACAACGTCAAAAAATTCATTATCAAAAGGTAAAGTATCATTTTTTTCTATATCGAAATTTTCAAGAAATATATTATCATCTGATGTTGAAATTCTAATTGCCGGGTCGATACCATATTTTTCATTAAATTCACTGTTAATAAGAAAAAAAGGGATAGTTCCGCAACCAATGTCGAGTATCGTCCCTTTTTTTGAATCTTCAGGGATCAGTTTATTTGCCATTTCGGCACGTTTTCCGGCAAGAAACCTTTCAAGAAGCCCGAAACCTCTTGTTACACTGCTGTTATCCATATAATACTTTCCAGCATGAAAGAGAACTTAGCAGAAAATAAATTTTCTACTTCTATCATATATAAAATAT
>JAFCZU010000262.1 GCA_019314185.1 Deltaproteobacteria bacterium
GGAAAGTTCTTGCCATCCTCCCTTGCTCGCTCGTTCAGTTCAAGGATCTCCGAGATATTCATTTTGCCTGCACTCCTGCAATACTTACGTTATGTTTGCCTTTTTAACAAGAAAACATACATTTTGTCAAATAATATTACAAAGTGCTATGCATTTTGTCAAATCATTTTCAAAAGAGTAACGAAATCAAAAGAAATTCCCAACATATTGTATCAGTTCGATTTAGCTGAGAACTGATGCTCTCTGCTTTCATGTAAAAAATTGAAACGCTTAAATATTTGTGATATATAAATAAAATCTACAACAGAATTGTTCGATCTTGGCGTTATGAAGTTGGCAAGATACATGAACCCGAAACTCCGTCAAATTTGGGGTGAATTTTAGAGCATATCACAAATTTAGCCGAGGTTCAGATCATCTCTATGTATCCACAATTGGGTGATATTTTGGTTTTTTGACAAGAAATCTGGGCTCAGTTAAATTCCTGATGACATCCACTTAAACGGATTTTTATTGACATTAAAATAGATTTCAAGATATTAAACTATCGAAGATTATGCATCTATGATTGTTCGATCTCACATTTGAACTTCAATCTCGTTACCTTCTATTTTCTATTATTCCTATTCGGCTGCTGCGCTGTTTAGAAACCTCTAATTCTTCTCTTTCGCTGAAATAGATACCGGTTTCCATTAAACTTTAACCTTAAAATCAGGTAAGGAGTAAATGGGAAAACCACTCAAAATGTGCGAATTTTGCTCTTAGCAGGATCTTTGGATTCTGTTGGGAGCAGAAATATAAAATATAACTACATCCCTTAAGGACCAATAAAAAATTGAAAGGAGGATAACGATGTACAGAAAAATTTCATATGCTATTGTCATAATAATATTGTTAGTGCTTGGGCTGTCTATCGAAGCTATAGCTATCACTTTTGGAGAACCTGATGGTGATGACCATCCTTATGTTGGAACACTGGTCTTTAGGCAGAACGGAATTGGATGGTATTCTTGCAGCGGTACTTTGATATCCCCTACTGTGATGTTGACGGCTGGGCACTGCACAGAAGAAGCCGGTAACGTCAATGACATTACATATGTGCGCTTTACAGAAGACGCAACCGAAGGCATGGGTGATTATGGCTCGATTATAGAGTGGTTAAACGCCGAATGGATTCTGGCTTCAGAAGTAATTTCTCATCCAGAATATGACGACTTCAGTCAATTCCCTCAGACCTTTGATGTTGGGTTGGTGATTCTGTCGGAACCGGTCTACATCGACTCATATGGAGTGTTGCCGACCGAAGGATTTCTTGAAGAAGTGTCGTCGGAAAGAGGAAATTCCACTAACTGGTGGACAGCAGTTGGCTATGGCCTCCAGGGCATCCTCAACCCATTCTACCAAAATGATTATGCGCGTTTCAAGACAACAACGCGGCTTGTCGAGTTGAAAAGCACGGGCAACGGACCCGGGGCAAGTGCCAAGTTCACAAACAATCCAGGTGGCGGAACTGGCGGGACCTGCTTTGGAGATTCCGGAGGACCAATCTTCTATCAGAATACGCCCATTATCGGCGCTATCGTGTCCTGGGGTAATACGCCATGCATCGGCGTCGACTATCATTTTCGCATTGACACTGAATTGTCATTGGAATTCATCTTAGATAACAATCCTTGAGAGACCTAGCTTTAAACAACTAAACAAGATAGCCCCGCCCTTAAGCGGGGCGGCTTTCATAGGTTTTAAAATTAGATCGAAATGAGAATTCGGCAATATGGCCTGCTTACTTGTTATTGGCTCTATGCCGTTTTGACCTTTATTAGGTGCACAGTTTAAATTACATCGCAAGGGAAGGGGCCTTACAATTTTCAAACATCAAGTTCATCATACACAAATATTTTAAGAGTTTAAAAACGTTTAGTATCCAACGTAGTCAAAAAATGAATTGCCATTCAAAACCTGTGATATCATCACGCCCAATTTTTAGGGCATCGGTTTTGCTATCTTATATAAATCAGCATTAAATTGTTCGATTCGTAAGTTGCGGTCATGGCAAGGAATCTATAAGAGTACCATCTGTGCTCGAAGCCGGAAGCAAAGTCAAGCCATAAGAAGCGTCGAGGAAGCTTGCTATATAATCAGTGTTGAGGGGGAATTACCACCAACTCCTATGGTAAAGTATTCCTCGTAATAATTATACAATGGAGTGCGTAGACAAAGCGTAAAGTCCGCACAAAGGGTCTTAAGTTCTGTTATGAAGGGAGGAAACCATGCTTATTGCTGAGGATTCGAAACTTTTATCACGATCCGGCGCAAATTATGTCTTTGTGTTTTTTCGATGGATCTATCCATGCATCGGCCTTTGTGTCGTCTTGAGTGTTATCTTCGCGCAAGTGAGCCATGCAAATGAGCAAGTCAACGAGACCGAGGAGATCATCGTGGCCTCCGGTGACACTACCCAGACTTCCACCATCATCTGGGCCCGCAGTTCTGCTTCCGGTCCCATTACCGTCGAACTTTCTTCTGATCCATACTTCAGTGAAATCGTGCTGACCGCTGAGGAAATCGTTACCGACACACTTGTTCCGGTCAAACTGGAAATCACCGGTCTCAGTCCCGCTACGCAATATTATTACCGTGTTACCGATAGTGACTTTCAGACCAGGGAGGGCAGGTTCCGCACTGCCACCGATGCAAGCGAATTTGTTGGGCTGCATTTCGGTGCTTCAGGAGACTGGCAGCAGGCACCACCTTTCCCAACCCTTGTCAACATACCGGAACGTGACCTGGAATTCTTTATTAAACTGGGCGATACTATTTATGCTGATCTGGAAACCCCTGCGCTACCCGGCAAAGTGCAAGCCAGAACCCTTGCGGATTTCCGAACCAAGCAAAACGAAAACATATCCGGTCGCTTCGGTTACAACTTTATGAACGATTTATACAGCTCCACATCGATACTGGCCGTAATCGATGATCATGAACTTGTAGACAACTTCGCCGGTGGAGCCTCTCCGGGAGATTCGCCGGACGCCCCCGATGTCCATCCAGAGGAACCGCCGCTGTTCACGGACCCTGTCGGATTCGTCAATGAAACTCTGGCCTATAAAGATGCCATGCAGGCATTTCAGGAATATCATCCCATCAAGGAACTTGTTTGGAGAACCCCCTTTGAACAACGTCTCAACCGCAAACCGAAACTCTATCGTTACCTCAGATACGGTAATGATGCTGCAGTGTTCATCCTGGATACCAGATCGTTTCGTGATGCTCAACTTTCCCCGATCGTGGACCCCATTGATCCAGAACAGGTCTTGGAGTTCCTTGTTTCAACTTTTAATCCCAAGAGGACTTTGCTTGGCCGTGCCCAATTCCGCCGGCTCAGAAAGGATCTGCTGGATGCCGAGAGAAGAGAGATTACCTGGAAGTTCATTGTGGTGCCCGAACCGATTCAGAATTTCGGACCGCTTAATGCCGAAGACCGCTTCGAAGGTTATGCTTTTGAACGGACCCGACTCTTGAGTCTTATCAAGAGGCACAAAATCAAAAATGTGGTTTTCCTGTCTGCGGACTTTCACGGAACCATAGTTAATAATCTGGCTTATCAGCGGCTGCTTCCATTTGGTCCAGGGGGGGCACTCATGCCGGTTTCTATTCCCATACCTGCCTTTGAAATTGTCAGCGGTCCAGTTGCCTTTTTTAACGGTCGACTTGGCCCTGATGTGGTCAACCTTGCCGCGGCAGCCGGTCTGATTACGTCGGAGGAACTTGCTTTTTACAACAATCTGCCCATCAATCCAGACATTGACAGTGAGCCTGACGATAAAGACGACGTTGTTAAGAACTTGGTCAATGCTCAACTATCCATGCTGCAATACGATCCAATCGGGCTCAACGATAATCTGCCTCGAGCGAAAGGTCTGGTCGATGCCGAACTCCTGGTAGGCGATTATTTTGCGACACATGACTTTACCTGGACTGAATTCGAGATTGATGCGGAGACCCAGGATTTGCTGGTTACTGTCTGGGGCACTGAGGCATTCAGTGAAGAAGACCTCCAGAACGATCCCGATTCTGCTATAACTCAGGAGCCCTTCATAATCAGTCAGTTCGTGGTCCATCCTCAGAGTGCAAAGAACATATTCTATGAAGAGTAGAAAAAATTAGCAACGCAAAACTATTTTGATATAAAAACAGGGTATTAATGACGGAACTCAGCATATATACAAAAGACAACGTATTTAGTTCCTTGAATATCAGATGGTTATAAACAGGTTGCGGCAAATGGTAGCTACGCTACTTTTGGGCCTGATTAGTGTTTCCCGCTTGCCAGAAACGGGGAAGAATGATTATGCAATTTCACAGAGAAAAAATCGGTATTGTTTCTTTATTGTGTCCAGTCATCGTGCTGTTCGGCACTTCGGCTCATGCTGGACAGAAAGCTGTCTCCAGGAGCAGTCCCCTGGGACACGGATCCATGGACATGCGTGGCTGGAGACTTTTTCCAGGACAAGTTCTGGCGACGCACAGGTGGATCTCCACAACAAGACCTTGCGGAAAGAAATCCTGCGTTAATTATTATCAGTGAGGAAAACCTCCGTGATCTGCATGAGCGATTGCGAGACAACCGTTATGTGGTGCTGCCTGGAGAAAGAGAGCTGTACCGCCCTTACCAGCCTCGCACGCGAAACATACATTAATCCTTGCTCACAATATAACCGCTATGTACAGAAGGAATCGAAAACTCAAAAAATTTAGGGTATACAAACCATATCTGCAATAGACTTGTTGGGCTTAGAGACCTCGGTAATGGCAAGGTATCAAACATCCGACTTCTTCATAGTGGACAGCATATTTACATTAAACGCGACAACTTTTTTTCTTATTTTTTATGATCAGACCCTTTTTTCTCAAAAAAATCTCTGATATCAGGGATATCAAGCGTTTTTTCTCGCATATGGGATATATCGGCAAAATTGAGAAAAAC
>JAFCZU010000031.1 GCA_019314185.1 Deltaproteobacteria bacterium
AACAGAGAAACAGCTCAAATTGTTATCAAATCATTGGTTGATAATATCAAAAAATTCGGTGAAGAAATTTCTTTCCCGAAACTTGCAGATAAAACCCCTCAAGAGCTCTCAAATATTCGCCACGACATAGAAGGGCAATTGAGCCAAATAAAAGAAACCGCTTTTGCAAACAAACAAATTGAAAACTGGGAAGAAATCTTGTGCTACATGCTTGCCCTTGAAAATCCACGCAAGAAAGTTTCTTTTAATGATGAAATGATAAGCATACCAGCCGGAGAAGCGCCGGCTTACTTTGAGTGGATTCTCTGGAGAGCTTTTTTAGCCATTAATTCACTGACAAACAAACCCTGGGAAGCCAGACGATTTAAAATTGATCAGGATTTTTTGCCAATCGCACCAGCACCAGGCAGAGGTCCCGATCTCATTTTTGAATTCGAAGATTATGTTCTGGTTGTCGAAGTGACATTAACCTCATCATCCCGGCAGGAAGCCGCCGAAGGTGAGCCGGTACGTCGCCATGTTGCCGAAATAGCCGAGCAACACGAAAATACAGGTAAACGAGTATATGGACTATTTATAGCTTTAAACATAGACAGTAACACCGCCGAAACGTTTAAAAGCGGTAACTGGTACAAACCGGATGATAGTAAACTCCCGCTTCAGATTATTCCAGTCAGGCTTGATGATTTTTCCAAACTCTTTAAAGCCGGATTTAAAGCTGGGGGACTAACCTCAACTAAAATCAGAGAACTGATTACAGAATGCCGGGCTTTGAGTAATTATGACGCTCCGGAATGGAAAAGCCAGATAAACAACCAAGTAAAAAGGTTCGTAGAGCAAATCATCAAAGACAAATGAGTTACAACCACATAACCATGCGCTACCGAACTCACAAAGTTAACCCTCCGGTTATACCGGCGCTCATGATCAAATCTTATGCAATATTATATTACCGATAATTTAAACATATTTGATTTTGATGCGCAGTTAAAAATTGCTGAAAACAATATTTCACCATTTTATTATGATATTGAGAATAAAATTAAATTATATGACTTAGATACATTTTCATTTCTGCCGCATATACCAGATAATTGTGTTGATCTTATATTTGCAGATCCGCCCTATTTTTTGTCATCCGGTGGTATAACATGCAGTAGTGGGAAAAAAGTATGCGTAAATAAAGGGGAGTGGGATAAATCACGTAATATTGAATCTATTCATAATTTCAACAAGAAATGGTTATCAGAAAGCAAGCGGATTTTGAAAGCAAATGGTACGATTTGGGTTTGTGGAACATTTCATAATATATTCTCAGTTGGATTTGCTTTACAGGAGTTAGGCTTTAAAATACTAAACAATATTGTATGGGAAAAGAAAGAGCCTCCTCCAAATTTAACGCGTAGATATTTTACCCATGCTTCTGAACATCTTATTTGGGCTGCTAAAACAAAACAATCAAAACATACTTTTAATTATAAAACACTAAAAACTATTTCGAGAGGGGAAGCGATAAAATCTGTATGGAGAGATATTTGGAAAATGCCCTCGGTTGATCATTCTGAAAAAGTTTTTGGCAAACATCCAACACAAAAACCGGAAGCAGTTATTAAAAGAGCTATATTAGCATCCAGTAACACAGGAGACTTGGTTTTCGATCCATTTTGCGGGAGTGGCACAACAGGAGTTGTATGCAAAAACCAAAATCGAAAATTTGTCGGTATTGATAATAATATAAAATACTTAAATATAGCCAAAAAAAGATTGGCTTCAGCAGATAATAAAAATAATTAAATAGATTCGGTTTTGGAGCATATTTTTGTATTGAATTATGACGAAGATTGCGGATTCAAGCGTGCTAAAGATATATTGATGCTTCTGTCGTTCATCCGTTTTAGTTTAAAACAGAAAAGAGAATATGATAAATGCTTTTGTACGAAGCGAGCAATACCGAAGAGCCTTGTGTGGGAAAATTGCACACAGGATCTGTGATGAGGCTGTCGGATAAGTAACAGTTCTACCTCGATAAATACAATTAAATTAAGCCTTTGTTTTTAATCTTTCTACAGATAATGAGAAATCATATGGGAAATAATGACTTTGGGGAAATAAAAATTAGTGGAACATTATATATTTCTACTTTTGAAAAAATACTTAACCAACATTATAGGAAAAGTTTAAATAAAAAGAATATTGTATTTGATTTACGACGACTTGAATGGACAGGATTTTTCCCTGCCAGTCTTTTTTTTTCTTGGATTAAGCATTTAAATGGGAAAAAAAACATCAATTCTATTAAAATACTGTTGCCGGAAAGGGCTTTCATGACGCCCCAAGTCCGCAAAGTACTTCTTGGCTATCGTATATTAAGTCAATTAAATGATGCGAAAGTAAATATTCCTTATTATTCTGACGAATTTCCGCATCAGGGCATTCCGTTAAGTACGCCTGAGTCATTCGAAAAAGTTACGCAAAGTTATAAATACGAAGCAGATGACTATATTCAAAGATTGAATTTGCAGGGCTCTATGTCACAATCGGTAAAAGATGCTTTTGATGTAATTATATACGAGCTCTTAGAAAATATTTATGTGCATGCCAGTAGAGCATGTCCGCATTATGCGGTAGCACATGCTGTGTCATCAGGAAGAAAATCATTATATACATCTGGCTTTATGACTGTTTTTGATAAGGGGGTGCCATATATTGAGATTATGCTTGGCGATCTCGGAACAGGAATTAACAACAAACTGAAAAAAAATAAAAAAAACGATTTCACTACATACTTTAACCTTGGCAAAAATGATCGAAAAGAGGAAAGAATTTTAACTAATGCGTTTGATTTTTTTTCAACAAGCGACGAGGAAGGCAGAAAAAAACGAATAGTAAAATTAATTGACGATAAAGAAATTAAAATCAAAACATCAGAAATCGCTACCGGTTTGTTTTGTGTTTTACAAACAGTAAAATCAAATCAGGGGCAATTGGTTGTCCGAACACCACAAGCTATTCTTGGATTTGATTTTTATGAAAATCCAAACAACCTTCGCATAACTGGAAGAAATGATTTAGGGTTAAAAAGTTTAGCGCCGTTGCCTGGGACACATTATCTTCTCCGAATTCCTTTAATTCATAAAACCAAACCAAGAGTTCATGGAAGTGGTTCAGGGCTTAATGAACAGCGAGAATTTGATTTCAATAAAACCGGTCGCCCTGAAATACTCGCACCTTTTGATGCAGTTAAAACAAAAGATAAAACTCGTTACACTATTTATTCAGCTTTAAAAAAAGTGAATGAGCATTTAAGTGTTTATCGTCAATATGAAGGTATAAGCTTGATTATGCCTGCACCGACTTCATTCATTCCTAGAGAAATACTGATATTTTTGGTTGGGTTAAATGCCATGGCTAAAGGAAAACGCACTTTAATCTGGTGCAACCCAAGAGTTTTTCCCTTATTGCCCGTAGAAAATGGCAGTAACTCATACCACTCCAATCTGGAATTTATATCGGACTCAGTTTATGTCGGCAATTTAATGTTAAACAAGTTTTTAAAACTTGATACTTTTGTTTTAGATGGAGGAGAAAAAGGAAATGCGCCAATATTTTCTGTTGCTCAGAATACTATTAAGGTGCTTCGGTATGAATATATAAGCAATCTCGTTTCCCATATTAGAAATATTCTGAAAAAGCCAGAAGTTCTTCATGTACCAGGTCCTTTTCTTGTTGAGGGTAAATACCATACTGAAAAATTTTATGAAATACCAAAAGCTTTAAATGATCCCACTGATCGAAGAAGGTTTGCGGAATGGTGTTTTGTTCAATGCCCTAAAATACCGGATATTATCATTGCCACTACTGGCTCGTTTAAGCCTTTGGCTGATGAGATTGCCAGCATTATGGAAGAAAATGGCAAAAAGCCTGAAGTTTTTGAATTCAGCGAGTCTAATATTTCTGGAGGAGTGTCATCCTATAAAAACAAAGGGAAAACAGGTGTTATTCTTGCCGATGTTATTTGCCGCGGGAAAACAGTTCGGGATTTGCTTTCATGGGCAAATTTACTTAAGATTGATAAGATAATTACTCTGATTGACGCGCGTTCAAAAGAGAACTTGGGACAAGATTTTTTTCATATTTCTACCGGAAAACAAAAAAAGTTGACACCTGTAATTGCACTTTTGAACGATTCAATTGAAATTCATAACAAACCCATAAAGTCAGAAAAAATATTTGTTATTGATCCTAAAACAGCTGCGCCTACCTTATATGTCAGGGAATCCAAGGAGCAGATAGCACTGTTAGATATGCTTAAATGCCCGGCAAAGGAAGCTGATGCCTTATTCTCTGGTCATTGTGAGTATAAAGAAAAGCATTATTCACATTTTTTACATCTTCCAAAGCTTATTAACGCACTTAGTTCGCGAATAGAAGACTGGATAAAAAAACAGGTAGATTTCGTTGAAAGGCAATCGCACGGGGAAGATAGAAAATCAGGGAGTATATCTGATTCTTGGCATGTTCTCCTTTGTAATCCTGAGATCAGATGGATAGAGACTTTTTTAAAAAAATTGTTACCGGACGTTAAAATAGAAAACGTTGACATAGCGAAATTGTTAGCGCCAGGTATTCCTTCGGATGATGATCAAAAAAATCAATCAAAAGAATCTTCTACAATACCAAGCGTCGACTATATAGCGAATTCGAAGCATGACCTGGTGGGCAGAAAGCAAAATTGGCTGATCTTTCATTCCGCAATCGCCAGTGGGGAGACTGCAAGACTTTCTATAGAGTTTGTTTCCAGAAAAAAACCGGATAACATTTTATTGTTATGTTTTATGGCACGAATGGATCCTCACCATAGAACTTTTTTTGACGGGGTGGAGCGGTATCGAAATGCTTTATTTCATTTTGGAATTTTTCTGGATTTTCCTATAGGCGCATATCCGGTTATTGGTGGAAATTGTCCCATGTGTGCCGTAAATGAGCGCCTTGATGGATTGTTAAATATACTGCGAGACAAGAAGTCGCATATCGCCATCGCGATACAGGATAAAATTTCTGCCAATAAACCTATAGTGTTAGAATATGGAGAGGGGAAAGATAATATTAAAAAAAAATTGTCTGATCATAGTATGAAAAGAGCCTATTACAGGGCGCTTTATGAAGGAGCAAGATATGAAATTTCGATGCGGGATGAGTTATATACGGAACTGAATAAGCATAAAGATTCTATTGATCGCTTTCTCGAGGTTATATCTACGGAGCGCCTTAGTCCAATTTTTAAAGAAGAAGAGTTAAAGAGACGACTTATGAATTCCGAAAATAGCAACATTTTTTATAGTGTGCAAAATCGTCTTTATGAAATACTCGAAAAAGAAAAACCACCTTTTCAGGTCGGAAGGGTTGTTGGAGCTATTATACATCTAATGCCCCATGCATTTGAAGCGAAAGCTGTTGATATGATAAAAAGGTTTATAGATTCTTATACTGACGTAAAGGAAATATGTATTGGATTGCTTTTGATTAATGCCTTGCCTTTAGAAACAGAAGATATTCGTGCATTTTGTCGGCAAAACAATCACCCCAAAACTGGAAAATTATTCTCAGAAACGGTTATATTAATTGAAATGCGTAAAAAAGATGAGTCTAAAGGTTCTGCACGTGCGATTATAATAATTACGTTATTATACTATAAACTTGTCCGAAGTAGCGATTTTTCATCTGGTTCCGAATGTCTTTCCGGAATAAGTTCAATGAATCGTAATGAGGTTAAATGGGAAAAGGTTGAAGAATATACAAAAAGATTGTGTAGCGGTTGGAAGCGAGACATTTCACCTTTGTTGACCGAAATTCGTGGATATAATCTGTGGTCGAATCTTAGGAAAAGACATTTTGATTTGGCTTCTAAATTAAATGAGCTTGATAGCTATGTGATTAAGTTAACTAACTCAAATCAATCAATAATAGATGGTACTTCTAATCCGAACATAGAAATAATTAAAGATATTCTTAACCGAAGTGTTAACATTGATAATCTTCGCAAAGAAATTGGGATAGATATTGCTGACAACTTATTTTCCAATATCAATAAGCGTTTCATTTCGTCTTTTCCTAATGTTATATCGGCAGATAATGGCTTTGAAATCAATGTAACTCATGAAATAGATTATGATTTGCCTTCTGTTTTTTGTAATATGAAAGAATTGAACAAGATAACAAATGAAATCATAAAAAACTGGAGAATTCATAAAAAAGACACAAAAGATACAAAAGCTTGGATTAAAATATATAAGGAAGAAAATTTGGTATGTCTGGAATTTGGCGATAATATACATGGTAACTTCAATCTCGAGAGTGAAGGTGGCATTAATATGATAAAGGAATTTTGTGATACCTATGGTTGTCGTTTTGAAACTAAAAAAATTGATGGGATTAATGAAAAAATTTTGAGAATTTTACTACAGGAACCAAGGTTTTCTTGAAATATATTTAGGATAATATAGGTATAGAGGAATGAATAATAAACCGCATATCGACTTTTAGTCGATGATATAACATCAACTCGTGATGATGTTGAAACAGCTTTAATAGACATTGGCATGGCCTCGACTTTCGAATTTATAACTCCAGAAAGTCGAAATAAATCTGTTGAAGTTGAATTGCCAAAACGCTCTGAATTAGATAGGTTTGACATCGCATTAATAGATTTAGAGCTTTATGTTCCAATTGAGGGACAGCATGATTTGGAAAACTTAGCAGGTGGAACTAAGGTTTTACCTTACTTAAGAAAAAATGCGCCATGGTTACCATCTATTGCTGTATCTAAACTTTTCTCAGAGCAAGATGGAGCAGTACAAGCTTTAGCAGGAAGTTTCGGTTTTGATGGCCATATTCCACGCAATATGTTTCCTTTAGGCAAAATATATCGTAACTTTTGGGGGAAAATTGTTAATCAAGCCTTTCTTCTGAGGAAACGAGCGGTTTTGGGCGATGAATTTGATCCTGAAAAGGCAAAAGCCATAAATGATGACAATATTATTTGCAATCCAGCTAAACTGAAGGATAAATTGAACAAAGAGTTTCCGTCATGGAGAGAAGTAATAAAAGACAGTTTTTATTATGGCGATCAAATTATTATTTCATCAATTTCCGGGGGTTTTTCAGGTGCAGTTACATTAAAAATAGAAGTGATTGAAAAGAAAATCGGAAAGAGAACTGACGGATATTGGCTAGTTAAAATATCAAAAAGCCCATGGAAATTGAATGTAGAGGTCAAAGCGCACCTTAAAGCGATTAGAAGCGGGCAAGAATATGCGAGAACTGTCCCTTTACTCTGGAATGGTGTGGTTGTAGAAAATAGAATAGGACTCATAGCTTACCAATTCGCTAAGAATACAAAAGTAGCACTTGAATCTTTAAGTGATGCTAATAGCGCTTCAAAACTCTGCGGTGAACTTAAAATGATGTTCAAAGGACTGTATCCGCCTGAAAAAATAGATGATAAAGAAGGAATAGAATTTTATAAATTTATTGACACATGGTTTTCATCTGAAAAATTAAAAAAAACCACAAGACATTTTAAGGGTAAAAGGTTCGAGCAAACATTATTGACAATTGCTGATGGAAAAGCTGTCAAGGAGATACCAGGAGTTTTAAAGCCTAAATATTGTTGGTTGCATGGAGACCTTCATCTACGAAATATTTTAATGGGAGAAAGAAATTTACTGATAGATTTTGCCAGATCAAAAATGGGGCCACTTGTTTTGGATTTGGCAAAATTTGCCTCTGATTTGTTGCTTAGAGTTGATGAATTAAGAACCGACGAGCTTCCTGTTTCTATTGAAAATAAAAATCATCCTTTATTACAAGTATTAGATCCTATAAACAGCCTATTTAAATTTAATGACCACGATATAATTCTTTATGACCTTTTACTAAAAATATATTTGGCTATCGCCTTAGATTATCCTGATGTTGACGATAAAGCTAAGAAGTGGGTCATAAAAAAGTTAATTTGACTTCAGATAATTCCGATTAGTGAGAGCAAGCCTAATAAGGATTCCAAATTTAGCTAAACTGAACTTTGACAGTAAATTGGTGTTCAAAAGTATAAGTGTTTGAAATCATAATACCCGCCCGCCCGACGGAACAGAACATTTATGAAAACTGCAAAAGATTATATAATTTTTCCACTGGATGTTTCTTCTGTTAAGGAAGCAAAGAGGTATATTGAACTGCTTTCAGGCCATGTGGGAATGTTTAAGGTGGGGCTGGAACTCTTTATTAAATCCGGCCCTGAAGTAATAAATGTGATTAAATCTTCAGGATCAGCAAAGATATTTCTGGATCTGAAACTCCACGATATTCCGGCAACTGTTTCACGCGCCATGGGAAGCATTGCTGATCTGGGAGTTGCGTTTGCGACCGTTCATTGCGCTGAAAGCAAAGAGATGCTTGAAGCTGCTGTGGCAGGAAGCAGAGGAAAGGTCGGAGTGTTAGGGGTTACCATCTTAACAAGTGTTTCAGAAAAAGATCTTCTTGCCGCTGGATTCCGAACTGAATTTACTTCTGATTTGTCCGCTCTTGTTATAAAAAGAGCTTCAATCGCAAAAAAAGCGGGCTGCGCAGGTGTTGTGTGTTCGGGACTTGAAGTTGCGATGATAAAGAAAATTTTTGGGAAAGACTTTATTGCTATAACTCCTGGAATACGGCCTGACTGGGATGACTTGATAAAAGATGATCAGCAGCGCATAACCACGCCTGCCATGGCAATAAAAAACGGTTCCGATTATCTCGTGATAGGAAGACCCATAAGAGACGCGAATAATCCAAAGGAAGCGGTTATCAGATTAACAGAGGAAATCGAGACCGCTCTGCAAGAACAACAGCATCAATGCGGCAAGGAGTAAAAGATGAACGTCCAACATCGAATGAAAAACAAATACTAAATGAGACTTTTGTCTGGTTCCCATGCTCCAGCGTGGGAACGAGAAAACCAGTAACCAGCAAAGGGAGGTAGTAATGGCTATAAAAAAAATCGCATGTTGTACCGATTTTTCTGATAATGCAGAAACAGCTTTTGTAACAGCGCTTGACATGGCAGAAAAATATCGGGCCAAACTGTTTGTGATTCACGTATTGCCGCCTGTTATAAATCCGGTATCTACAGATATCGAATGGGCTCTGCCTGATGTTCCGGAGCACAAATCCTTGATGTTGAGTTTGGAAGAAAGGATGCAACAGGATTATGGTTCCAGATTAAAAAAAGGTATTGATTGTGATCTTATAGTTTTAAGCGGGCATGTTTCATCTGAAATTATAGCATTTCTGAAGGATAACTCTGTTGATCTTGTGGTAGTTGGTTCCTACGGGATGTCGGGCATGGGGCTTGTTGTTTTTGGAAGCGTATCTAGGAGGGTAGCGCATAAAGCGCCGTGTTCTGTTATGATTGTTCGCAATGTTTGATGACGTTGTGAAAAGCCCCATCTACTGTGTTGCAGTGATTTTTCAGACTCTCAACATATTATATGTATGCCTTCGATCCTGAAAAATCACTGTGCCTTGTATATAAAACTTTTTACCGTAGCCATCTATAATTAATTTCGTGACTTCAAGCAGCGGGGTAGTTCCAAAATAATTGAACGCTTAAAGAGGCAAGGAATAAAACGCTACGGCGAAAACCGTACTCAGATTATTACAACCTTCTTTACAGCTTTCACGATTTCTTCAGGATCGTCCATGACCTGCAAAATATCCAGGTCTTCCGGTGATATCCGTTTTTCCTCAAGTAAACGTGCTTTAATCCAATCTACAAGGCCAGCCCAGTAGTCAGAACCCACTAAAATTACAGGAAAGGGTTTAATGCGATGGGTTTGAATAAGTGTAACTGCTTCAAAAAGTTCATCAAGCGTTCCAAAGCCTCCGGGCATTATAATGTATGCGGTGGCATATTTAACAAACATAACCTTGCGGATAAAAAAGTATTTAAATTCAAGATTAATATTGGAGTATTGGTTAGGTTTTTGCTCAAAGGGCAGCTCAATATTAAGCCCGACTGAAGCGCCGCCAGCCGTTGCGGCCCCTTTGTTTGCCGCCTCCATAACTCCGCCGCCCCCGCCTGTAATTACAGCAAAATTATTTTTTACAAAAAGAAAGGCTATCTCTTCAGCCTTTTTATAAACCGGATCTTCAGGCTTTATTCTGCCTGACCCGAAGATGTTTACAGCAACTCCAACATCGTGCATGGTTTCAATGCCTTCAACGAACTCACCCATTATTTTGAAAAGTCGCCATGCTTCTCCAACCTTAAAATCATCAATTAAAAATTGTTTTTCTGTTCTGTTATTCATATATTCCTTGTCGAGTGGTCAAGTGGTCAAGTGGTCAAGTGGCCGAGTGGTTGACGATCAAAAAGTTTAATGGCATACAGCCATTACATTTAAACGCCTCATGCTTTACCATGAAAGCCGATTACTACTTCATCATGATCAACAATAACAGGCACCTTGCGTGTTCCATTAGAATATTTCAACATTGTATTTAGTTTTTCCGAATCAGATAAAACATCAACATACTCAACATCTATGCCCTTTTTTTTATAAGCTTCACGAGCTGCAGAAGTATATGGTCAAGTGTTTTTTCCAAAAATCAGAACATTATCGGCCATAATTTATTCCTCCCTGTTTAATTGATCGTGACCACTACTCACGTAGTCACTCTATCTACCTGAGTAGTTACTGAATTTAAAGCCGTTTTCTGTTTTGTGCTTTCATACTTTCGTGTTTTCGTGATTGTTTTTTTATTTAAGTTCATCAAGTTTTTACAGGCAATATGTTCTAAAACTACATTTTTAAGTTTTTGATGCAGCATCGAATAAGAATAATTATATTTTGCTGTTTCATAGTTATGGTCAACCATTTTTTTGCAAAGCTTTTTGTCTGATAAAACCTTTTTTGTCTGGTTAATCGCCTGTTCTGTTACATATCCGTCAAGCTCTATTACAGAAAACCCTTTTGGCTTGATATCAATTGTATATATTGAATACGTGTTTACAACTATTGGTTTGCGAAAATATATTGCCTCCAGAAAAGCATTGCCAAAACCTTCAAAAGAGGAAGGATAGGTAATAAGATCTGCATGAGGATAAATGTCATTAAGAGTGTATATCTTCTTCCCTGTTTTAGTATATCCTCGAAATTCGTTAATAATGTCTGAAACAAAAATCGTATCAACGTTCATCATTTTTGAATATTCCCGCACCCTTTGTTCATAATCGTAGCCTTCATCTCCGGAAGCGTGGGAAATCACCAGTTTGGCCTTTAAGTTAAGCCTTCTTACAAGCTCAATTGCAAGTTCAATCCCCTTGCGCTTTACAACCCTTGTCGGCTGGAGAATAAAAAGCTCATCATCTTCTATGCCAAGAGACTCTCGAACATCCAAAGCATAATCATCAACAGGAACCGGGGGATTCTCGAAATCCATTACATTTGGAATAGTGATTCCTGAAATGCCTGTCCTAAAGCTTAATTGGTTGGAAGCGGATGAATTAATAACAACATGCTTGATTGACGGCAGATTGGGTGGAAATGCCATATTAATATATTCCCAGACAGAACTTATCTTAAAACATTGTCGTTCCCAAAAAAAATCGTGGTGATGGGCTATTACAGGCATGTTGGTTTCTGATATCAGCTCTGTAATAGCAATGCCCAAAGGGATGTTTAGAGGAATTGCCAGAACATTTTCAGGAATCAGGATATCGATTTTGAATTTTTCAACAAATTGATAAAGATGATCTTTTAATTTTTCTTTAATTTTATGAATTTTTTTTGTCATAAAGCGGCTTCGTCCGGTTACGCCGAAAGCTTGCTTATGAACATTCCAGACATCTTTATGTTTGAAGTGTGCCAGGTCCGCAAAATATGAACATTCCGGAGGGCGATCAAGTTCGCCGGCAAAATAAAAACACTTAAATCCCTCCTTTTCAAAGACATTGGCCCATTTTGCTATCTCAAGAGAAACACCGTCTGTCCCTGCAATGCGGGTCGAAACAAATCCAATATGGGTCGTCTTGTAGCTGGGTTTAAAAAAATCCATATTTCTATCCTTTACAGCTCACTATATCTGAAACAATCAATAATATGATCATTAACCATTCCAACAGCCTGCATAAATGCATAACAGATTGTCGGGCCAGTAAATTTAAAACCTCTCTTTTTTAAAGAAATGCTCATATTTATTGATTCATCCGTCTTTGAAGGAATTTCTTCATGTGTTTTCCATGTGTTCTTCAGCGGCTTGCCGTCAACAAATTGCCAGATATATGTATCAAAGCTGCCGAATTCTTTTTGAACATCTATAAATGCTTTTGCGTTTTGAACCGCTGCTTCAATCTTCAATTTGTTGCGAACAACTCCTTTATTGAGAAGCAGTTCCCTGATTTTGCCTGAATCGTACTTTGCAATTTTGTTATAATCAAAGCCGTTAAATGCTTTTTGGTAATTTTTACGTTTTTTTAAAATGGTTATCCAGCTCAATCCAGCCTGAACTCCTTCAAGGACAAGGAATTCGAACAATTTGCGATCATCATGTAAAGGAACTCCCCACTCAGTGTCATGGTATTTAATATATAAAGGATCAGTGCCAGGCCATCTGCATCTTTGTTTCATCATTAGATGATAAATTTTCCATAATAACAAGAAAATGTCAACGATATCATTATCTGCAAACAGATTTGCCTTCTTGACTGTAAAACAGGCCTGAAGTATTATATAAAAAAAGCGTTCAAAGGCTCAAGGGAATCAGAGAATTATATTATATTCCCTGCCGGCAGGCAGTTTGGTGTCTTTGTGTCAAAAACAAATTTAACAGGTTCATTGTAATGAAAAGCTATAAACAAAAAGCTGTTCAAACAGCAGAGTTTTTAAAAACAAAAATTAGCAACCTTCCTGAAATAGGGATTATAGCTGGAACAGGTCATGCCGAAAGTGCAGCGTCAATGGAATTATCGGTTTCTTTTGAATATAAAGATATTCCACATTTTCCTGTTTCAACCGTTCAGAGTCACTTTGGAAGACTTCTCCTTGGAAGCATGCAGGGTAGACAGGTTATTGCAATGCAGGGTAGGCTTCATCTTTACGAGGGATATACCCCCGCAGAGGTAACCTTTCCCGTAAGAGTAATGCAGGAGCTCGGCCTAAAATATCTGATTCTTTCAAACGCTTCAGGAGGTCTGAATCCTGATTTTAAAGCTGGAGATATAATGATTATTTCAGATCATATTAATCTTACTGGTTCAAATCCCCTTGCAGGCCCCAATGAAGAAAGCTGGGGTATCAGGTTCCCTGACATGACACGAGCATACGACATAAATCTTGCATCAATTGCTGAAAAAGCAGGAAAAAACGCAGGTATTCCATTGCAGAAAGGTGTTTATGCCGGCTTGAAGGGTCCTTGTCTTGAAACCCCCGCAGAAACCCGGTTTCTCAAAACCATAGGCGCTGAAGCAGTCGGGTTTTCGACAGTCCATGAGGTGATTACGGCAGTACATGCCAGGATGAAGGTGTTAGGTCTGTCAACAATAACTAATGTAAACGATCCTGACAATCCTGTTGAATCAACAATGGAAGAAATAATTGCTGTGGCAAAAAAATCTTCTTTAAAACTTGCATCAATTATAAATAATGTAATTAAAGATTTAACATAAAAAACATGGTGACCGTTCACGGTTTACAATTATCGGTTTACGGTTGATCAAAATATATTAGTCAGAGGCTGACAAAGATACCCCGTTTTATCGAAGCAAGCTTCGAGGACTTTCACCGGTAGAAATTAAAAAAAACTGTGAACTGTGAACCGACAACCGTGAACAATTATAAAATATGAAATTATTTGACACCCACTGTCATCTTAACGATGAGGTCTATGATAAAGATATTGATGCGGTTATTGAACGGGCGCGTGATGCCGGGGTCGCGGCATGTATGGTTGTAGGAACAGACAAAGCAAGTTCAATAAAAGCCGCTGCAATGGCTGAATCCATAAACGACATTTATGCCTCTGTAGGTATTCATCCTCACGAAACACAAGGCTGCTCTGAATTAATTTTAAAATCTCTACTAAAGCTCACTGAAAATCCTAAGGTTTGCGCGTGGGGTGAAATTGGTCTTGATTTCAATCGTATGCATTCACCAAAAGGTGATCAGGAAAAATGGTTTATAAGGCAGCTTGAGTTTGCCGACAGGTGCAACCTTCCGGTTATCTTCCATGAAAGAGACAGCAACGGCCGCCTGCTTGAAATAGTTAGGGCTAATTACAAAAAGAATGAGAAAGCGGTTGTACATTGCTTTAGCGGAAACAGGGAGGAGTTGGAGCAGTATATTAATCTCGGCTTTTATATCGGTATCACAGGCATTTTAACGCTAAAAAAGCGCGGCGCTGATTTACGCGAGCTTGTGCCCATAATTCCTGTTGAACAAATTATTGTCGAGACAGATGCGCCATATTTAACACCTGCTCCGGAGAAAAATCGGACAAGACGGAATGAACCGGCATTTGTCAGGTCAATTCTGTTTAAGCTGGCGGAAGCAAGAAAAGAAGACCCGGAATATCTGGCATTTACAACATGGGGAAACAGTCGCCGACTGTTTAATATACCTCTTTAGAAATGCCCTAAGGTTAAATCAGAAATGCCGACTTTTATTTATTCCCGCACAAAAGGATTAGTTCGTTTTTCCTGCCCGATAGTTGTATCGGGACCATGACCAGGGAAGACCTTAACATCATCGTTCAGTACAAAAAGTTTATTTTTTATGCTGGATATAAGGGTGTGCATATCTCCACCAGGCAGGTCGGATCGTCCAATTGAACCTGCAAAAAGAGTATCTCCGACAAACAGGTTCCCATCGGTAAAAAGCGCTACGCCTCCCTGCGAATGGCCTGGAGTGTGAATAACTTTTAATGTAATGATCCCAAAAGATATTGTATCACCATCTTCAAGGGTTTGGTCGGGAGGAGGTGAATTATCAGTTGAAAGCCCGAATGAAGCGGCAGTGGTTGAAAGTTGACTCAACATTGGCGCATCGAGAGAATTGATTAATATGTCTGCGCCTGTTGCTTCCTTCATTTCTTTATTGCCACCCACATGGTCAAAATGACCGTGAGTATTTATAATATATTTTACTGTCAACCCCAATTCCGCAAGCGACCGGAGAATTTTGTCTGTTTCATCTCCAGGATCGATCACTACAGCCTCTTTTGTCTTTTCACAACCTAAAATAAAACAGTTAGCCATAAGTGGCCCAACTGCCAGTTTTTCAATAATCATAAACTTTTAAAACCTCTCTCGCTCAATCTCCATGTCCGGACATATTATAATTACTCAAGTTTCGCACCCTTGATTTCTATCAATATAAAGACGGTAAGGGCAATATCAAGACGGTAAGGGTTGAAAATAACATTTTTACAGCGAAATCATTTACTTATATTTTGTAAACAGCAACCCGTGCAACATACATTATGATCAGGCGCAAAGGAGATATTCTTATATCAATTGATTGGCGCCGTTGTAAAAACCACAGGCAGTATATTTCGGTTTAAAATTTATTTCTAACCCTTGAATTCTTACAATTCACTATTTCTTTTTTTAGCCTGCTCAATAAGTTCTATCAGGCTGCTTACCTTAGGTTTGGGCTTTGAATTAACAATCGTGTTAAATTGATCTTCAGAAAGATTTTGTTTCAAATATGTTGACACATCAAAGGTTTCCCACCAGCAATCAAAAATTTTCCAGCACGGCAGATTGTTATCGCCATATAGCATACAGTATTTAAATGACACCGGGCCGCCAAGTCTGGGGCATCTATGTTCAAGATTGTCTTTCGAAGTATTCATTTGATTATGTTTTGATGACACCGCAGGAACAGCCAAACTTTCAAAGCGCTAAATTATTACCTCTTTTTTATATTCAGCCACAGATCCACGTATGGGTTTGTGGCTGATGATTTAATGTTACAACAACAGTTTTAGCGGTTTTTTAACAATGCGGGCTTAGGATAATCGGCGAATACTTTTTCCGATTTTAGTATTTCTTCGTCGGTCAGAACAAAATCTTTCATTTCTCCTGAAAAATATTTGTCATAAGCTGCAAGATCGAGTAGTCCATGTCCGCTCCAGTTAAAAAGAATTACTTTTTCCTTGCCTTCTTCCTTTGCTTTATTTGCCTCATTAATTACACATGCAAGAGCATGGTTTGTTTCAGGAGCAGGTATAATTCCTTCTGTTCTGGCAAAAGCTATGCCCGCTTTATATGCTTCTAACTGTGTAACAGTTTTACCTTCAATAATTCCTTCAGATGCGAGCTGACTTACAATCGGAGCCATACCATGATATCTAAGCCCGCCTGCATGAATGGGGGCGGGTACGAAGCTATGTCCAAGGCTGTGCATGGGAAGAAGCGGGGTATATCCTGCTGTATCTCCATGATCATATACAAAGGGAGCCTTTGTAATCGTTGGACAAGCCGAGGGTTCTACAGGATAAATGTCGATTTGTTTGCCGTTTAACTTGTCAGATACAAACGGAAGAACCAGTCCTGCAAAATTACTTCCTCCTCCAGCACATCCTATTATTACATCAGGATAATCACCAACTTTTTCCAGCTGCTTTTTGGCTTCAAGACCGATAATTGTCTGATGCATCAAAACATGGTTGAGAACACTTCCAAGCGAATAGCGTGTTTGACCGGTTTCATCACTAATAGCTGCTTCAATGGCTTCGCTGATGGCGATTCCCAAGCTTCCGGGTGTATCAGGATTTTTTTCCAGAGCCTCCCGACCCGCTCTGGTTTCTGTGCTGGGACTTGCTATACAACTACCACCCCATGCCGCCATCATGGATTTGCGATACGGTTTCTGATCAAAACTTATTCTGACCATAAAAACTTTGCATTCTATTCCATACTGGGCACAGGCAAACGACAAGGCGCTTCCCCACTGTCCAGCACCGGTTTCCGTGGTTATTTTTTTAATTCCAAAGACCTTGTTGTAATATGCCTGAGGTACCGCTGTGTTTGCTTTATGACTTCCGGGAGGACTAACACTTTCATTTTTAAAATATATTTTTGCGGGTGTGCCGAGTGCTTTTTCCAGAGACAATGCTCTTACCAAAGGTGATGGACGCCAGATATTATAAACTTTCAATACTTCTTCAGGAATATCTATCCACCTTTCCGTGCTTACCTCCTGTTCAATTAAATTCATTGGAAAAACAGGTGCAAGAGCTTCAGGATTTATCGGTTTTCCATCAGGCCCCAGAGGCGGATTCATTTTGATGTCTGAAAGAACATTATACCACTGGCGTGGCATCTCTTCTTCAGTTAACAGTATTTTTCTAATTTCCATAATATGACTCCTTTGGTTCTATTCAGCTTGTTACAATATTTATTTCTTTTTTTTCCAGCGCCATGTGAATGCTGTCAAGAATTCCATTTATAAAGGCTCCTGATTCTTTGGTGCCAAATTTTTTTCCGATATCAATAGCTTCGTTTATCGATACTATTGATGGAATATCATTACAAAAAAGAAGTTCATAAACAGCAATCCTCATAACATTTCTGTCAACGCAGGACATGCGGCTTATCTTCCAGTTGCTGGAAAAGCGTTCAATGATCGGGTCAATATCCTGTTTTGTATGCATTACACCATTAACCAGCTTGAGAAAAAACGGAGAGGCTTCTTGTAAAACCTTAAAATTATCACAGAACAGCTTTATCGTCTCTTTTGAATCATTCTTGCTTATATCTATATAAAAAAGAGCCTGCATGGCTATTTCCCGCGACTTGCGTCGGTTTATCATGGTTACATCCCATCGATAACTTCTATCAAATTAGCCATTTCTATAGCTGCAATTGCAGCACTCCAGCCTTTATTGCCAGCTTTTGTGCCCGCACGCTCTATAGCCTGCTCAATTGAGTCGGTGGTTACAACTCCAAAGATGACAGGAATCTTTGATTCAAGGCTTACCATGGCAATGCCCTTGCTTACCTCAGCGCTTACATAATCAAAATGGGGAGTTGCTCCCCGGATAACAGCTCCAATGCATACAATGGCATCATATTTTCCTCGTTCAGCTATCTTTTTTGCGATAAGCGGTATTTCAAAAGCGCCTGGAACTTTCACGATCTCAATATCCTGATCCTTAGCGCCGGATCGCACCAGTGCATCTACAGCGCCTTCTAAAAGTCTGGTTGTGATAAAATCGTTGAAACGGCCTACAATTAGAGCAAATTTTTTATCTTTGGCAAGCAGCCCGCCTTCAAGAATTTTTGGCATTTGTTTTCCTCCCAGCTATTTGTAATATAGCTTATGTGTTAACAATTTTTTTACGGAGTAGCATCAAAATTTAAAAGATGCCCCATTTTAAGCTTTTTGCACTCAAGGTAAGATCGGTTAAACTCATTAGGTGCTATTTCAATAGGAATTTGCTCAACAATGCTCAATTTATATCCTTCAAGACCGACCATTTTTTTTGGATTGTTAGTCAACAGCCTCATTTTTCTTACGCCAAGATCAACGAGAATTTGAGCGCCTATACCATAATTTCTCAGATCAGCCTTAAATCCAAGCTCGTTATTTGCTTCAACGGTGTCAAGACCCTGATCCTGTAAAGCATAGGCTTTTAACTTATTTACAAGACCTATTCCACGTCCCTCCTGTCTGATATACAGGAGTACGCCGGCTCCTTCTTTATCAATCATTTCCATTGCTTTGTGCAGTTGATCTCCACAATCGCATCGGAGAGAACCGAATATATCCCCAGTCAGGCATTCAGAGTGGACCCGAACCAGAACAGGTTTATCCGGATCGATGGTTCCCTTTACCATGGCAATATGAAGCAGATTATCAACTTCATTTTCATACACAATAACCTTGAATTCACCTGCATATGCTGTGGGAATGACGGTTTCCGCTGCCACGCTTACAAACGATTCGGTTCGCATACGATATTCAATGAGCTCTGCGACAGTGCATATCCCAATGCCATGTTTTTCGCTGAATTTTTCAAGGGAAGGCATTCTGGACATAGACCCATCATCATCCATGATCTCACAAATAACTCCGGCAGGTTTTAAACCAGCCAAACGAGAAAGATCTACCGAACCTTCTGTTTGGCCTGTACGTACTATAACGCCACCCTGCCTGGCTCTTAAGGGGAACACGTGCCCAGGCCTGACAAGATCAGTCGGCTTGGCATCATCGGCTGTAGCTGTCAGAATTGTAGTGGCCCTGTCAGCGGCGGAAATCCCGGTGGTTACTCCAAGTCTTGCTTCTATTGACACAGTAAAACCGGTATGGAACTGCGAAGTGTTATTATCAACCATCAGTGGAAGGCCAAGGGAATCAATCTTTTCTCCTGTCATTGCAAGGCATACAAGTCCTCGTCCATATTTTGCCATAAAGTTGATAGTCTCCGGCGTAACCTTTTCGGCAGCTATCATGAGATCACCCTCATTTTCACGTTCCTCGTCATCAACGAGAATGACCATATGCCCGGCGCTTACCTCTTTAATGGCATCTTCAATTGTAATCAGCGGCATTTTTTCTTATTATCTCCTATGTAAGCGTTCACGAAACATTGAAATTGGAAATTTAGTCCTCATGTTTTATATAGTATATATATGAACGCATTCAACATACAATTTCAAGCTCTGAACGACTACCAAATAAGTTTACAAATTTTATTAAATAAAACCAGTTTTAGCCAAAAGCTGCATGTCAATTGACGGCTGCTTTGTTTCTTTCTTTATATCATTAACGGATTTTTCTGCAATAATATTTTCAATATACTTACCAATCAGATCTGTTTCAATGTTAACATAATCCCCTACTTTTTTAAAACCTATGGTTGTCAGCTTTGCTGTATGAGGAATAATGCTTACATCAAAACAATTGTTTGCACAATTATTGATGGTAAGGCTTATACCATCAATTGCAACAGAGCCTTTTGTTATCATGTAACGTGATAACAAATCCGGCACAACAATAACGACAGTTATTGCATTCCCTGTTTTTTTTCTCTGTTTTATAGAACCAACGCCATCTATATGCCCTGAAACAAGGTGTCCGTCAATACGATCAGAAAGACGAAGAGCTCGCTCAAGATTAACTCGATCGCCGATTTTTACGTTGCAAAAAGTTGTCTTTTCAAGCGTTTCCGGAGAAACATCAACTTCAAAATTTTTTCGGCTAACTACAACTGCTGTCAGGCATGCACCACTAACCGCAATACTATCACCTGTTTTGGTTTGATCAAGCAGGTAGTCGGTAGCTATGGTTACACGTTTACCCCCATTAAATAGACGTATTGCTGTAATTGTTCCGAGACCTTCAATTATTCCTGTAAACATTTCAGACCTCATAAAAAACTATTTATTATTGACCGCAATCCCTTTATGTTCTGGGATTTGCTGCAAAAGCAGACTTCGCCATAGTATCCACGACGGCTGAATTGGATTAATACAATAGGACTTAACCTATGAACCTTTGAACCGTGAATTGTTATTTAATATATCCTTCAATCATAACATCATCACCAAATCTCCGAACATTGATGTTTTTTACCGGTATGCATCTATTCATCAAATCTGGCCCCGGTCCCTTGCAAACAGGAACCCCATCATCTCCGCCCAGAATTTTCGGACCATAGAAAAAAACAACCTTGTCAACTATTTTTGCACTTAGAGCCGAGGCAATAACCCGGCTGCCTCCTTCTATCAGGAGACTAATTATACCAAGGGCTCCTAACTTATCCATAAGCTGGTCAAGATCAATCAGGTTGTTTTTTACAGGGACTTTGATAATTTTTGCGCCATGAGCTTCCAGTCTAATCTTTTTATCCTCTGGAACAGAACCCCCTGTTATTATAATTGTATCCGAATCAGAATCAAGCCGCAGCGTTTTAGCTCCTTCAGGTATTGAAAGGTTTGTGTCAAGTATGATTCTTACAGGATCACGACCCGTTATATTTTGTAAACGCGTTGTTAAAGCAGGATTGTCTTTTTTTATAGTATTAATGCCGACCATTATACCATCAACAGCATGGCGCAAATTGTGAACAAAAGCCCTTGATTCTTCACCTGAAATCCACTTGGAATCGCCTGTTCTTGTCGCAATTCGACCGTCCAAGGTAGAAGCGCATTTAACAATTACAAAGGGGCGTTTTGTTGTAACGTGTTTTATAAAGGCTTCGTTTAATCTTTTTGCTTCATTCTCACAAACTCCTGATTTAACCTTGATTCCTCTGCTTTTTAAATAATTTATTCCACCTCCATTAACATCAGGGTTGGGATCATTCATGGCAACAACAACCCGATTTATACCGGCTTTACAGATTTCGACACTACACGGAGGAGTTCGTCCGGTATGATTGCACGGTTCAAGAGAAACATATAGTGTTGCTCCTTTTGAAGCAATGCCGGCATTGTTGATGGCATTAATTTCTGCATGAGCTTCTCCAACAGCTCTATGATAACCCTTTCCCACAACTTTGCCGTTATTTACAATTACTGCTCCGACCATGGGGTTGGGAGACGTAAAACCCTGCCCTTTTCTTGCAAGAGCAAGAGCCATTTTCATGAAATACTTATCCATCATACAAGCTCTAAAGTGCATAATGTTGTGATACACCTTCTATCTGTCTGTGCGTGTCCGCACGCTGACGGGCGTGCTATATATTTTCAGAGTTTGGTTATAAGTTCATATAAAAACAAAGTGAGCAAAGTTATATGATAAAAAAATAAAACTGGCAGTGCCAAAGAGGCAGTTCAATTGCTGTTATTGTTTGCTCAGGAGCTTTTTCAGTTCAAAAACAAAATCATTAACATCTTTAAATTCTCTATATACAGAGGCAAACCTTACATATGCCACATCGTCGATTTCATGGAGCTTTGCCATGATCTTTTCACCTATTATATTGGAAGGAATTTCTTTTTCTCCTGTTTCCTTAAGGTCTCTTTCCAGATCCTCTATAAACTGTTCAAGAACATTAATGCTTATGTTTCGTTTTTTACAGGCTCTATTTAAGCCTGAACGTACCTTTTCGCTGTTAAAAACCTCGCGGCGCCCATCCTTTTTAATGATCATAACAGGCATTTCTTCAACATGCTCATAAGTGGTAAACCGCCTGCCACATACAATGCATTCCCTGCGCCGACGAATTGCATCTCCATCCTTACCCGGCCTTGAATCAATAACTTTGTTGTCAACTTCTCCGCAATATGGACACTTCATAAATCCCCTCCATTCTTGCCGGTGTCAAGATCAACCATTTCAACGCCTGCTTCATCAAACATTTCATTAGCCATGGGATCTGCATATCTCGCGCCGTAATAGATTTTTTTTATTCCGGCATTGATAATTATTTTAGCACATATGGAACATGGCTGATTCGTACAAAAAAGTTCTGCATCTTTTATGGAAACGCCATGCAATGCGGCCTGAATAATAGCATTTTGCTCAGCATGGATACCCCTGCAGAGCTCATGCCTTTCACCGGATGGAATATTCAATTTTTCACGAAGACAACCTGTTTCAATGCAGTGCTTAATTCCGCTGGGTGCCCCGTTGTAGCCGGTAGCAAGTATCCTTTTATCCTTTACAACAACAGCGCCAACCGCCCGCCTGAGACATGTGGAACGTTTTGCTACAAGTCTCGCAATATCCATAAAATATGTTTCCCATGAAGGGCGGTCATTTTTTATTAACATATGATATATATTTGTGATTGATAAGTTGTTTGAATATCAAAACAAACTCGTAAGCTTGATTTTTACGACGCCAGGGGGCGAAAGATGCCATTTGTGGCTGGACACTAAACAGGAAAAGCCTCGCATAAATCAAGCACTTTTGCCCTTGTGTTTTTAATAACCGTTTCATTATTTAAGTTTTTCAAAACATCAACAATAAGTTTTGCAATAACCTCCATTTCCGGCTCTTTCATGCCTCTTGTGGTTATTGTAGGCGTACCGATACGAATACCGCTTGTTATAAAAGGGCTTAGTTTCTCAAATGGTATAGAATTCTTATTAACCGTGATGCCGGCGCGTCCCAGTTGTTCTTCAGCATCTTTCCCTGTAATATGAAGGTTCTG
The DNA here is from genome assembly GCA_019314185.1 of Deltaproteobacteria bacterium. Next base: position 23,146 of record JAFCZU010000031.1, read on the forward strand.
TAAATCTACAAGCATCATATGATTGTCTGTGCCGTCTGATGTAAGCTTGATGCCCTCTTTCATCAAATGCTCTGCAAGCGCCTTTGCGTTTTTAACAACATTCATCTGGTATGTCTTAAACGATTCAGACAGAGCCTCTTTAAAAGCAACTGCTTTAGATGCGATTATATGCATGAGAGGCCCGCCTTGTATTCCGGGAAATATTTCTCTGTTTAATTTAGCGCTGTAATCTGTTTTTGCAAGTATCAACCCTCCGCGAGGGCCCCTTAACGTTTTGTGGGTTGTAGAAGTAACAATGTCTGCAAATGGTATGGGAGATGGATGCACGCCTGCCGCAACCAAACCTGCTATATGCGCCATATCTACTATCAGATATGCTCCAACCTCTTTGGCAATCTCGGCAAAAGCTTCAAAATCTATTATACGCGGATATGCGCTTGCGCCGGCAACGATCATCTTTGGCTTGTGCTTTTTCGCTAAAAAAGCAACTTCATCATAGTCAATAGTTCCTGTCTTTTCCCCGACTCCATAATGAAAAAAATTATAGAATTTGCCTGAGAAGCTGACAGGGCTTCCGTGTGTCAGGTGCCCGCCATGAGAAAGATTCATGCCAAGAACGGTATCACCCACGTTTAAAAGAGCAAAATATACAGCCATGTTAGCCTGAGAACCGGAGTGGGGCTGCACGTTTGCATATACGGCATTAAACAGTTCTTTTGCCCTGTCGATTGCAAGTTTTTCTGCAATATCAACATATTCACATCCCCCATAATAACGCTTGTCAGGATAACCTTCAGCATATTTATTAGTTAAAACGCTTCCCTGAACAGCCATAACCGCCGCACTGGCAATATTTTCCGAAGCAATAAGTTCTAAAGTATTTTTTTGCCTGTCAAGCTCTTTGGCAACAACATCAGCAAT
>JAFCZU010000032.1 GCA_019314185.1 Deltaproteobacteria bacterium
AGTTCAAAGGCATTATATAACCGGTGCAAAAATCTTGGCATTGTTCATATATTTGATGGAGTTAGCGATAAGGCCGCAATTCTTGATTCTATTCAGGAGCAAACAAAAATCTCAGCCAAAGAAATAGCTTTTATTGGTGATGATCTTCCGGACTTGTCTCTAATGAGATTAACAGGGGTTTCTATTGCTGTAGCCAACGCCCATAAAACAGTCCTGACAAAAGCCGACATGGTCACATCCGCAAAAGGAGGCATGGGAGCTGTAAGGGAAGTCTGCGAAGCAATATTAACAGCTCAGGGACTTTGGGATAAAATTATGGAACGGTTCTATAAATGAGCGATTAGCTTTTAGCTATTAGTTGAAATATATCAAGATGTTGCTGAATAATAACATCTTGCCTGATGGGTGATTAATAAATAATTATACGAATGCATTTCATAAGAACAAACAGCTAACAACCTCAAATTTCGCACCCTTGATTTCTATCAATATCAAGACGGTAAGGGTTGAAAATAACATTTTTACAGCGAAATCATTTACTTGCATTTCTTAACCAGCACCCTGTGCTATATACATTACGATCAGGCGCAAGGGAGATATAACATATTTAATTTAATAAGGTGTCAAGCATCAAGCATCAATCTTATATTAATTGATTGGCGCCGTTGTAAAAACCACAGGCAGTATATTTCGGTTTAAAATTTATTTTTAGCCCTTGCCGTCTAACGCTTCGGATAGATTAAAGGGTGCGAAACTTGAGTAACAACTAATTACTTAACTTATATATGAAAATAACATCAGGTAAATTCAAACTGTTTTTAACCCTGGTTATACTCATTGTGCTTGGCGTCAAGCTTAATTACATCTGTTCGAAGCAAAGCAAACCTGTCAATAGGAAAAATTCATCAGACAGCGACCCGTGACGGGATTAAAGAATGGATTCTAGATGCTGAATCTGCACAATATATTGATGCAGAAAAACAAGCTAATTTGCAGAAGCTGTCCGTAATTTTTTTTCTGAAAGATAAAAGCGAGATCTATCTCACAGCCGACAAAGGCGTTTTGAAAACAGATACAAATAATATTGAAGTTACAGGTAATGTTGTAGTGAAACATGCCGGCTACAAGATGAAAACCGAAAAACTTCGCTACAAACATAAAGAGCGTGTAATTTTTTCAAAAAAACAGGTTAAGATAGACGGTGATTCATTTAATCTTGTTGCCGACTCCATGTTTTTTGATTTAAATACTAACAGGGTGTTGCTTGAAGGAAGGGTTAAGAGTGTTTTTAGTAAGAATTTTGTTTTATAATCGAAACCGTTGCCGGGTTTTGGTATCTTTTGCTGCGATTTGCATATTGAATTTATTGCTTGCGGCAATTTTCTCATATGCTGGTGATAGCTCATTAACCCATGGAAATAACAGTAAAAATAAAAAAATTCATGTCGCATCCGAAAAAATGTTTGCCGATAATGAGGCCTTGAATGTTGAATTTATAGGTAATGTTATCGCAACAAGGGGTGACGAGGTTATTACAACAGACAGTCTGAAGATTTTTTATAAAAAGAGTTTGGGTGGGGATAAAAAGATTGGTGTCGGTGAAGAAGCCATAAAGAAAATCATTGCAAAGGGCAATGTGATTATAAGATTTGACGACAAGATAGCGGTTACCGAGCAGGCGGAATATACTGCGGAAAGCGGCGTGCTGGTTTTAACCGGTCCAAATTCAAAGGTAACCAGCGGAAACAGTTTTGTTTGCGGCAACAAGATAACCGTATATAGAGTTGATGACAGAATGACAGTAGAAGGCAATGGTGAAAAAAGGGTTGAAGCAGTATTTTATTCCGGCGAAAAAGGCAAAAAAATAAAGAACAATCACGAAAATACGAAATAAGGAAATCGCGAGATAGAAAAAGTATAATTTACCACAAAAAACACAGAAATAACTATTTATAATTGCAAAAGCCCTCTGTGATCTCAGTAATCTCTGTGGTGCAAAACCAACTTTTTATGAGTTCATCAAGTTTCATGTCTTCGTACTTTCGTGATAGATATAACATTTTCTATCCTAAAATGAGTGATTGGCCGTTAGCTTTTAGCTATCAGTCAAACCATATCAAGATGTTGAACAATGGATTGAGATCGACCCCACCGATTTTGATGTATTTTTGCATTTATCGCTTTGGGGTCGACACAGTCCTAAAGGTTATTATCTCAATTGAGCTTTTAACAGTTAGCACAATAATTTCAATGTATTGCTAAAAGTCAATCTACCAGAGCCGGTTAGCGGAGGTGAAAATCGAATCACTGGTAAACACCCGAGAGAATAAGAGCCAACGGCTAATTGCTAACAGCTAATCGCTTAACGTAGGTCTGAACATGAAAACTCTGTCTCTTCAAAAACTGGTAAAGATTTATAATGGAAAGCGGACTGTCAGTTCTATAAGCCTGGATGTCGAAGGTGGTAGTGTAGTTGGTCTTCTGGGTCCAAACGGCGCCGGCAAAACAACTACGTTTTATATGACTATCGGCATGATAAAGCCGGATGAAGGAAAAGTATATATTGATAATGATGATCTTACTGATAGTCCAATGTATTTAAGAGCGCGCAAAGGGCTTGGATATCTTCCTCAAGAAGCTTCAATATTCAGAAAACTTACTGTAAAACAAAATATTATGGCTATTCTTGAGTCTCTTAAAATTTCAAAATCCGAACAGGAAAGCAGAGCAAATATGCTTCTTGGTGAACTTGGTATAGGTCATCTTGCAGATCAGAAGGCCAACGTGCTTTCAGGAGGAGAACGCCGCCGGTTGGAAATCTCACGAGCACTGGCTACAAATCCTTCTTTTATTTTGCTTGACGAACCTTTTGCGGGAATAGACCCGCTGGCTGTAATTGATATTAAAACTATTATAGAGCACCTGAAAGAACGCGGCATTGGAATTCTTATTTCCGATCATAATGTCAGAGAAACTCTTGAAGTTTGCGGCAAAGCCTATATATTAAATGACGGTAAGATTATTGAATCAGGTTCTCCGGAAAAGATAGCTTCCAGCGAAATAGCCCGGCGAATATATTTAGGAAACGAGTTCAGGTTATAACAAATGGCGCTTGAATTACGACAACAACTTAAATTAACTCAGCAGTTGATTATGACTCCGCAGCTCCAAATGGCGATAAAGCTTTTACAGTTGTCTCGTCTGGAACTAATTGACGCAATTCGCCAGGAATTGGAAGAAAATCCAGTTTTGGAAGAGGTGCAAGATGTTGCTGTTGAAGAAAAAACTAAAAACCGTTCTGAAACCGCAACTGTTGAAACGACCTCAGTAAAAGAGGTTACAATTGAAGAAAAAATCAATGACGATATAGACTGGAGCAATTATCTTGATGAATACAATTCGGCAGGAAAGATACATTTCGAGACTGAAAAAAAAGATGCGGCTAATTTTGAATCCTTTATAGCACGAAAAGAATCTTTACATGATCATCTTCTCTGGCAGCTGCTTATGACATTCTCATCAAAAGAGGATGAAAATACAGGTAGTTTAATTATCGGCAATCTGGACAAAGATGGTTATCTAAAAGTCAATGTTGATGAAATAGTTGCTGCAAGCTATTCTACACCTGATAAAGTTGAGCGGATTTTATCGGTAATGCAGACTTTTGATCCCATAGGAGTATGCGCAAGAAATATCAGCGAATGTCTTCTTATACAGACAAGACATTTTGGGCTGGATAATACTATAGTTAGTGACATAATAAAAAACCATCTTACTCATCTTGAAAATAAGAATTATAAAGCCATTGCCAGAGCTTTAAAAATAAGTCTTGAAGAAGTTGTTTCCAGTGTAACTATCATTAAGGGCCTGGAGCCAAAACCCGGCCGGATATTTCCAGACGAAGAACCTCAATATATTAATCCTGACATTTTTGTTTATAAACTTGATAATGAGTTTGTAATAGTAGTGAATGATGAAGGGTTGCCAAAACTCCGTGTTAGTCCATTTTATAAAAACACCATAAAAGGAGGAGATAAGGTTCCTGATAGCGCCAAGAAATATGTGCATGAAAAAATGCGTTCGGCGGCATGGCTGATCAAGAGCATTCATCAACGTCAGAAAACCATTTACAAGGTTATGGAAAGTATATTGAAATTCCAGCGAGATTTTTTTGAAAAGGGAATAGCGTATTTAAGGCCGATGGTGCTTAAAGATGTTGCACAGGATATCGACATGCATGAATCGACTGTCAGCAGGGTTACAACAAACAAATATGCTTATACACCACAGGGTATTTTTGAATTGAAATATTTTTTTAATAGTTCTATTAATAGAATTTATGGAGAGGCAATAGCTTCCGTTAGTGTTCAGGAAAAGATAAGATCAATCATTCGTAATGAAAATCCTCAAAAACCATATAGTGATAAGAAGCTCTCGGAATTATTGAAAAATGAAAACATCAATATTGCCCGAAGAACCGTTGCCAAGTACCGGGAGGTAATGAAAGTGTTGCCTTCAAATAAACGCAAACAATTTTAGGGAGGTTTTGCATGCAGACATCTGTAACTTTTAAAAATCTTAATTCCTCTGAAAATTTAAAATCATATGTTAGAGACAAGCTTGATCGGTTTGATAAATACTTATACAATCCCGCGGAAGCTAAAGTTGTTCTTTCGGTTGAAAAGTTTCGTCACATAGCGGAAATCAATATTACAGGTGACAAACTAAGCATAAATGGCAGGGAAGAAACAAACGATATGTATTCGGCCATTGATATGGTTCTTGATAAGATTGAAAAGCAGATAAAGAAAAATAAACAAAAAAACAGAAGTGCGAGGAGCGGATCGAAAGCCAAGACGAAAAATGTTATTCCTGAACCCATATCTTCTTCTGACGACGAAGTTGTAAAGCAGATTAATGTTAAAAATATCGAATATAAACCGATGGATATTGAAGAAGCAATTATGCAAATGGATCTTGTACATAACAATTTTCTTGTATTCACAAATTCCAGAACAGATCGGGTAAATGTTCTTTATAGCCGCAATGATGGCCATTATGGTTTGATTCAGCCCAATAGTTGATGGTATCATAAAAAGTTCCATCTACTGCGTTGCAATGTTTTGAAATAAAGGGGTTACATATTTAAATATTAACTATTGCGATAATTGCAAAATTACTTATCGCTGTTATATTGTGAATAGTTAATATTTAATGGGTGACCACAGTGCTATACCCTGAAAAATCACTACGCCTTTTACCCCGCCGAGGTTTGGCGAGGGTATGGGAAACTTTTTACCGTAGTCATTACGGCCTTGGATGAACATGAAATGAAAATTCTTGATATTTTAGATAAAGAATTAATTATTGCTGACTTAAAGTCAAAAGACAAGAAAGGTGTTCTTGACGAGCTTGTAGCTCCTGCTGCCCGTGTTTTCAATTTAGACAACAAGGAGCTTATACGTGTTCTCATGGAGAGAGAGCAACTTGGAAGCACCGGTATTGGCGGAGGTATTGGAATTCCTCACGGAAAACTGAAAGACCTTAAAACACTTGTTCTTGGTTTTGGGCTTAGCCGGCAAGGAGTCAATTTTGAATCTTTAGACGACAGACTGACCCACATTTTCTTTTTATTAGTAACGCCTGAAAATTCAACAGGTCTTCATTTAAAACTGCTTGCCAGAATTTCCAGAATATTAAAAAATGATCTTTTTAAGGAAAAGCTGTTAAACGCGGCTGACAGGGACGAAATATTTTCCATAATAATGGAAGAGGATGAAGAATTTTAATCCACAGATTACGCAAACTTTACAGATTCGCGACACCCCGCAGTTTGCTGTCGGGTAGTTCATTCAGTTTTTAATATTTCAGGGAGCATTATGACAGGAATAGTTATTGTCACACACAGTCAGCTTGGAGATGCACTTATTGACGCTGCTGTATTCATTCTTGGGAGCAGACCGGAATGTATGGAGTCAGTTTCAATAGATTTGAATGAAAAGGCTGATAAACTACGTTTAATGATCGCCGATGCTATAAAGAAGGTAAAAAAAAAAGAAGGGGTTCTAATCCTTACCGACATGTTTGGGGGAACACCTTCCAATTTAAGTTATTCATTTCTTGAAGAAGGAAAGGTTGAGGTGATATCCGGCGTTAACCTGCCCGTCCTGATCAGAGCCGTCAACACCAGGGAAAAGATGAATCTCAGCGAGTTAGGAATAAGTCTGGAAGCTTTTGGAAAGAAAAGCATTTCGCTTGCAAGCGGAATTTTGAAAGGAAACAAACGCAATTAGGATTTATGATTGTCGATTGAAAAGATAGCAGCCATTCACGGCTTGAAATTGGAAATTAGAAATTAGAAATTTGAGAGACCTGTCTGCGCCTGCCCGTGCATTGCAGACAAACAAGTGCAATTCCAACAATCATAAATCTAAGGGGGACATAATGAGTGTCAAAATAGGTATAAATGGCTTTGGAAGAATAGGACGTATGATTTTCAGAGCTGCGATTAATCACCCGGAAGTTGAGATAGTAGCTATAAATGACCTTACAGATTCAGCCACAATGGCTCATCTTCTTGCTTATGATTCAGTACATGGCAAACTGGATGCTGAAGTTACAGCTAAAGATGATTCAATTGAGGTGGCAGGCAGATCTATTGCCATAACTTCTATAAAAGATCCTTCAAAACTTAGATGGAAAGAGTTTGGGGTTGATATTGTCGCTGAATGCACGGGGCTTTTCAGAGATTCCGAAAGTGCATCCAAGCATCTCACAGCAGGAGCTCGCAAGGTTATTATATCAGCGCCAGCCAAAGATCCTGATATTACTATTGTTATGGGAATCAATTCAAACCAATATGATCCCAAACAACACCACATAATATCAAATGCCTCTTGTACAACCAACTGTCTTGCCCCCGTTGCCAAGGTGCTGCTTGAAAATTTCGGCATAAAGTGCGGGCTTATGACCACTATACATTCTTATACCGGAGATCAGTGCCTCCTTGATTTCCCGCATAAGGATCTTCGCAGAGCAAGGGCGGCTGCCATGTCTATGATTCCAACAACAACAGGTGCTGCAAAGGCAGTAGCCCTGGTACTTCCGGAACTGTCCGGCAAGTTGAATGGACTTGCAATCCGTGTTCCTACACCGAATGTATCAATTGTTGACCTTGTGGTAACTGTGGAAAAATCAGGTGTTACGGTTTCAGATGTAAATGACGCTCTTAAAAAGGCTTCAGAAGGAACGCTTTCAGGTATACTTGGTTATTGCGATCTTCCACTGGTATCTTGTGATTATAATGGGTCGGTTCTATCTTCAATTGTTGACGCACCGACTACATATGTTGTTGACAATATGGTTAAGGTGATTTCATGGTATGATAATGAAGCAGGATACTCAAACAGAATGGTCGATCTTGCAGCCATGATAGGCGCATTGCTATAAACCTAAATTGAGCAATTTTTTACTCGATCTGCACCGATCGCTTGCGCATAAAGGCTTCGCAAAAAATCGCTCAACTTAAGTTAAACAAAGGAAATAATCCAATGGAAAACCGAAAACCTCTTATTGCCGGGAACTGGAAGATGTTTAAAACCTGTTCCGAAGCTGTTGAAACGACAAGGCAATTAACACAACTTGTAGATAAAAGCACTGTTGATGTTATGATTGCTCCTCAATTTACAGCACTTGTACCGGTATCAGATGTTATTAAGAAAAGCTGTGTTTTGCTTGGAGCACAAAATCTTTTCTATGAAAACGAAGGCGCCTACACAGGTGAAATATCACCTGCAATGCTCGTATCTGCCGGATGCAGATATGTAATTATCGGGCATTCTGAAAGACGTCAGTACTTTGGTGAAAATGATAGCGCTGTTAATAAAAAAATAAAAGCCGCCATCAAGAATAATTTAATACCGATTCTTTGCGTGGGAGAGTCTGAAAAAGAGCGGGAATCAGAAGAGACATTTAATGTGCTTGACAGACAGCTCACAATAGGATTAAAAGGGTTTTTCTCAAAGGATCTTGATACGCTGGTAATTGCATATGAACCTGTATGGGCTATTGGAACCGGCAAGACAGCTACCAAGGAGCAGGCGCAGGAAATTCACCAGTTTATACGCTCGACAATTGAAAAGATTTTTGGAAATATTCTTGCCAAGTCTATAAGAATATTATATGGAGGCAGCGTCAAACCTGATAATATAAAAGAGCTTATGGAAATGCCGGATGTTGACGGTGCTCTTGTGGGTGGCGCAAGCCTGGATGCACAAACATTCAGTAAAATAATTAATTTCCAAAGATAGGTAAACAGCCTAATGACAATATTTCTAATACTACACGTTATAGCCTGTATAACCCTTATTATGATCATTTTGTTGCAGACAGGAAAAGGGGCTGATATGGGAGCTGCTTTTGGAGGCGGGGGTAGCCAGACTCTTTTCGGTAGTTCAGGCGCATCAACTTTTTTGAGCAAAGCTACGACAATTGCGGCGGTTGTCTTCATGATAACAAGCTTAGGGCTTGCATATATGTCCAGCCACAGAATGGAAACTTCCGTTATGTCGGATATAAAGATTCCTGTAGAGCAAAAAGCTTTACCGGCTGCACCTGAAAGCCCTGTTTCCGAATCCGAGTAATTCAAACCATGCAACCTTAATATGCCGAAGTGGTGGAATTGGTAGACACGCTATCTTGAGGGGGTAGTGGCAACAGCCGTGCCGGTTCAAGTCCGGCCTTCGGCACCAACGGTTGAGATTATTTTTTTCTAAATAGAAAAGGGTTTACAGATTGAAAATACTGTAAACCCTTTTTTATTAGTGGCTGGGAGACCAGGGTTCGAACCTGGGTTGACGGAGTCAGAGTCCGTAGTCCTGCCGCTGGACGATCTCCCATTGCTTTAAATAGTTTTATTGCTTTTTCGATACACAAAAGCAATAAATGAGTCAAGACAAATTTTGTATCAATCCTTTCTGTTCTTAATAAATCGCCCTGCATTTTGCAACCGTGATATAACCTGTTTTTTCCCAAGCGCTTCAATAAGTTCAAAGATGCCTGGGCTTACAGTTTTTCCTGTAAGCGCAACCCTTAACGGCTGAGCAATTTTGCCAAATTTAAGCCCAGTAGTTTCCATAACTTTTTTAAAAGCATTCTCAAGATTATTTTTATTAAATGGTTCGAGCTGTTCAAACAGATCAATTAACTGCTTGAAAGTCTCAAGCAAGGCCGGTTTGAGAAACTTTTTTGCCGCCTTTTCTTCATACAAAATATTTTCCTGGAAATAAAAAAGGGCTCCATCCGCCATATCAATCAGAGTTTTGCTTCTGGTATTTAATGTTTTAATAACAGAGTCAAGGAAATCCCCCTTCTCGGCCATGCATCCTCTTTCTTTAAGAAACGGCAAAAGGTGATTGGAGAGATTTTCTGGAGATGCGGCCTTTATGTGATCTGCATTAAGAGCTAACAATTTTTCCTGATCAAAGATACCCGCTGATTTGCCGATGTTTTCCAGTGTGAACTTTTCAATAAGCTCTTCTCGTGGAAAAAACTCCTGGTCGCCATGCGACCACCCCAACCGCACAAGATAATTAATCAACGCGTCAGGCAGATAGCCCATGTCTCTGTAAACGGTAACTGAAGTTGCGCCGTGCCTCTTGCTTAATCTGGTACGGTCTTTGCCAAGTACCATCGGTACATGACCGAAAGCCGGCAAAGGGCTTTCAAGCGCATTATAAAGCATTATCTGCCTTGGGGTGTTATTAAGATGATCATCACCTCTGATTACAGTGTTTATGCCCATTGTAATATCATCAACAACTACGACGAAATTGTATGTAGGGGTTCCGTCACTTCGGCAGATAATAAAATCGTCCTGTTCAGAATTCTGGAAAACAACATTACCTTTTATAATATCTTTAACAATAGTAGCGCCTGTGATGGGCGCTCTGAAACGGATAACAGCATTGTCAGTTTTTGCAAGGTCTTTGTCACGGCATGTCCCATCATATTTTGGCTTTCCACCAGATGCCAAGGCTTTTTTTCTCATGGCATCAATTTTTTCTTGAGAACAAGTGCAATAATAAGCATGGCCTGAATCAAGAAGTTTCTGAATATATGTTTGATAAATATCAAAACGTCTGGACTGAAAGTAAGGACCATCATCCCAGTCTATACCAAGCCACTCAAGAGCTTCAAATATTGCATCAACAGAAGCCTGTGTTGAGCGTTTTGTGTCCGTGTCTTCAATTCTAAGAACAAAACGGCCTTTTGTATGCCGGGCATAAAGCCAGTTAAAAAGAGCGGTTCGTGCGCCTCCAACATGGAGATAGCCTGTTGGACTGGGAGGAAAGCGGGTTACGATATTTGACATATTATTTCCCCTGAATATTTTTAAGTGTTAAGATAAAACATTTAATTATTATATCATAATTGATGAACTCGTAAAAAGTCGAATCTCTACCATTTTGTGATTATAAAAAAATCTTGTTTAACACATAAACGTCAGGATAACAAAATAAAATATGCATAAAAAATCTTGACAATTATTTGCATTTCAATTACTAAAAACACTCTAATGTCAATGTAGTAATTTATAATGTATATATTCTATTAATTTAATTAGTTAGGAGATTACTTATGCCTGTACCAAAGCGTAAAACATCTAAGTCAAAACGTGATTCACGACGCTCACACACGAAAATTAAAGCTTCCAGTCCAACTGCCTGTTCTCGGTGCGGAGAGGCCAAGCTTCCACATCACGTCTGCCATAGTTGCGGCTTTTATAACGGACGCAACGTACTTGAAACCAAAGAATAACAGGGGTTAAATAAATATGGCGACATCCGATCCTGAAGCGGAAAAAGTTCTTAATGGCCTGGATTTAGAATCAAGACAGATGATCATTGATACTGTCAAGCAGCTTAGAAAACGGCTTCTTACTAAAGAAAAAATTCTCGAGTTTGATAAAAAGGAATATTTTCCTGAAGAGGTTGTTCGCGAAATGCTTGGCCCGGATATCGGCCTGCAGCTTATTTTTGTTCCGGAAGCTTATGGCGGAATAGGTGGCGGCGCCCGTGACTGCTTCGAAGTTATACGCGAGATTTCCAAGATATGCCTCGGTATTGCCACAGGTTTTTTCGCTGTTCAGCTTGGCGCAGATCCGTTGCTTGTCGGCGCAACAGAAGAGCAGAAGCAAAAATGGCTTGGCGCTATTACTCGTGGGGACACCCTTGTTGCCTATGCTGTAACAGAAGCCGGCGCAGGAAGCAATCTCGCGGCGCTCAAGACAAAGGCTGAGCCTGTATTAAATAATTCAGGTGAAATTACAGGGTATAAAATTAACGGAACCAAACAGTTTATATCAACCGGTGGATATGCTGACTTCATAACCCTTCTCGCAAATACGCCGGAAGGACCGTCTTTTTTCGTTGTTGAAAAGGGAACAAAAGGTTTTGTTCAGGGAAAGGGCGAAGAGAAACACGGAATACGCGCTTCAAACACATCGCCGCTTTCATTTACAGATGTAGTTGTTCCTGTCGAAAATCTCATTGGCGGAGAGCCTGGGAAGGGAATGAAGCAGGCTAACATGGTTTTTGGATATACAAGGCTGATGGTTGCCGCCATGGGTCTTGGCGCCGGCCAGGCTGCGCTGGATATTGTTATTCCGTATGCAAAGGAAAGAATACAGTTTGGTTCTTCTCTGTCGGAAAAACAGGGATATACTCACAAGTTAATTGTTCCTAATGCTGTAAGGCTTGAAGCGGCAACAGCCTATGCCGAGGAAATAGCTTTAAGACTGGACTCCGGAGAAGAGGACTTGCAGGTAGAAGGATCTATTGCCAAACTGTTTGCCACAGAAACAGCCAACAAAACTGCTGATGATGCCATACAGGCTCTTGGAGGCTATGGATATATTGCCGAGTTCGAGGTGGAAAAGATAAAAAGGGATGTAAAGATAACATGTATTTATGAAGGAACAAGCGAAATACAGCAAAGTATTATCAGCACATTCCGCTGGAAAAAAACTCGTAAATCAAAGGGCGGGTATTACACGTCTATCAGCTCTGAAATGGAAAAGCTGACTAAGGCTATGGATGATGCAGGCTGTCGTTTTTACGGACTTGCCGCAAAGGCTCTTAACAGCGCTATTATGCTGGTAAATAACAACAAGCTTACCAAGCAGCAACATATCATGTTTGCCCTTGCTGATATGATGACTTATGTTGAGGTTGGCGTGAGCATGGCTCGTAAAGCAATGAAGCTTGTTGAAGCCGGCGATCCTGGAGCTGAAAAGATCAAGGCTATGTCAAGACTTTTTGCCTGCGATACAGCCCAGTTGGTGGTTCAGAATATACTTAAAATCCTGAAGGGTTCAGGTGTGTTTGATCAGCAAACAGTTTCCGAATTTATGGAAGAAGTTTCATTTAATGAATTAATGTGCAGCTATGAAAATATCATAAAAGATATGGATATGGTTGCAGACATGTTGTTCGAGAGGTCATGATGTCGGATCAGAACAAACGTATAGTGGTTGTAACAGGTGGTTCAAGGGGTATTGGACGGGCAATTTGTCTTGCCTTTGCGGAGCCGGATACCCATATTTATTTTAACTATTTTGCTCCTGGTGACTTTGCGGCTGCTGAAATTGCGGCTGCTGCGGAAACGGAAAAACTTGTTGCCGGTTCAGGAGGTTTGGCAACAGGTCTTAGTGTAAATGTTGCGTCGGAAAAAGATGTAACAGGTTTTTTCGAAACAATACTCGGCGAAACCAAACGTATTGATGTTCTTGTAAACAATGCAGGTATAACCAGAGACGGACTTCTTGTCCGCATGAAGGAAAAGGACTGGGATGCTGTATTGGATATTAATTTAAAGGGCGCTTTTAACTGCATGAAGGTTGCAGCTAAAACCATGATGAAGCAACGTTCCGGATGTATTGTTAATATAGCATCGGTTGTTGGAGCAGCCGGCAACCCGGGGCAGGCAAATTATGTAGCGTCAAAAGCAGGTATAATCGGACTTACAAAAGCAGTGGCACAGGAGCTTGCATCGCGAGGCATTACTGTCAATGCGGTTGCTCCCGGTTTTATAGAAACAGATATGACAGCAGCTCTTTCAGACAAGGCAAAAAATGCAATGACAAGCCAGATACCACTTGGACGTGCTGGAAAACCTGAAGATGTAGCGGATGTTGTTGCTTTTCTGGCTTCTGAAAAAGCGAGATATATTACCGGTCAGACAATTCATGTTAATGGCGGCATGTATATGTAAAACTTTTACAAGATGCCCATTTTCGGAGTTAGCTTCAGATTTTTAATCCTCAAAACATTCAATGTTTATGTTAATAGTGCATGTATATGTAAAAAGGAGAAAGTTTAAATGTCAGTTGAAGATAAAGTAAAAAAGATAATAGCGGAAAAACTCAGTGTTGACCTGAACGAGGTTGTGCCGGAAGCATCGTTTGTTGATGATCTTGGCGCGGATTCTCTTGATCTTGTTGAATTAATAATGTCAATGGAAGAAGAATTCGATATTGAGATTGATGACGATGATGCCGAGAAGATGCTCAGCGTTAAGGATGCGATAAATTATATAAACAAACAGTAAAAGAAACCGTTCACGGCTTGAAATTTGAAATTAGAAATTTGGAAGAGATGAAACGAGTTTACCAGATAGATGTTTACAAATCGGCATAAGCGTTATTTTAAGTCAACAAGATAGAATAAAAAGCAATAGTTGAAAAACTCGGCCAAAAATGGGGTGTGTTCATCTTGTATATGAACCCTGGTCGCCTACGTCGCCGCCAAAGGCGGGTAAACCTTTTTATCCATCTATCTATAGTTAAATTAGCGCCCTTCGGGCGGGCTTAAAAGATGAACATCGAACATCCAACATCGAATTTTGAATAAGGAATTCTGCCAATTTATAAATCGGCAGAGCGAAGCGATTTCATCATTCGATGTTCAACGTTCGATGTTCGATGTTGGACGTTCAAAAAAATCCACCTATATCCTATGATACAGAAATTATTAGGCATAAAATGGAAATTCCTACACTATTAAATTAGGGATTTTTACAAGAGCATCAAATTTCCAATTTCTAATTTCAACGTTCCATGAACAATTACCTGTTTTAATGTTTTCAAGGAGGAGTTTTTTGGATAGAAGAGTAGTTGTTACCGGTCTTGGGCTTATTACGCCGCTTGGTATAGGTGTGCAAGAAACCTGGGCTGCACTTTGTGCCGGAAAATCAGGAATAGGCCCAATAACCAAATTTGATGCTTCTGAATTTGACACGAAGATTGCAGGGGAAGTAAAAGATTTTCATCCAGAAGATTTTCTTTCAAGAAAAGAAGCAAAACGTATGCAGCTTTTTATTGCGTATGCTGTTGCAGCGGCCCGCCTGGCTATGGAAAATTCCGGACTTGTAATCAACAGTTCCAATGCAGACAGAGTGGGAGTTCTGACAGGCTGTGGTCTGGGTGGGCTTGGCATGATGGAAGAAACCAGCAGAATTATTGATACAAAAGGCCCAAAGAGGGTCAGTCCCTTTTTCATCCCCATGATGATAGGAAATATGGCTCCTGGAATGATTTCGATCAGCTTCGGAGCCAAGGGGCCAAATGCTTCTGTAGCAACAGCATGTGCGGCAGGCACACATGCTGTTGGAGATGCATTCAGAATTATTCAAAGAGACGCTGCAGATGCAATGATAACAGGAGGCGTTGAGTCTGTTATTACACCAACCTGCATTGCCGGTTTTAACGCTATGAAAGCGCTTTCTACCCGTAACAATGAGCCTGAAAAAGCATCCCGCCCTTTTGATCGGGATCGTGATGGTTTTGTGGTTGGTGAAGGAAGCGGCATTCTAATACTCGAAGCTCTTGAGACAGCGCTTAAAAGGGGCGCCGATATATACGCTGAAATATGCGGATATGGAATGAGCGGAGACGGCTATCATATGACTTCCCCTCCGCCTGGTGGCGAAGGGGCGGCAAGATGTATGGCCGCAGCCATTGGAGACGCTGAAATTTCATATAAAAATGTCGATTACATAAATGCCCATGGCACATCAACACAGCTGAATGATCTTTACGAAACCATGGCAATCAAGTCGGTATTCAAAGATAGAGCACATTCAATACCGATAAGTTCAACCAAATCCATGACCGGGCATCTTCTTGGCGGATCAGGTGGAATTGAGGCGGTTTTCACTGCTCTGACAATTCATGAAGGCATTATCCCGCCAACAATAAATCTTGATAATCCTGCCGAAGAATGTGATCTTGATTATGTTCCCAATGTTGCCCGCAAGGCAAAGGTAGAGATTGCCATGACCAACTCCTTTGGTTTTGGAGGGACAAATGCATCCTTGGTTTTAAAAAAATATCGATGAACCCGGCTCAGATGGTTTTCATTTGAATCACTACGCTGTTACTCTTTCCAAATTACTTGCCTGTATTTCATCTCTAAAAAATTTTTGACGAAACTCTCAAATTGCGATATAAGGATATAAAAATGCACGAAAACAAAACACAAATCGTAATTGGAAGTGACCATGCCGCTTATCAATTAAAGGAAAAAATCAAGACGTATCTTAAAAAAAAAACTGTTAATGTTAATGATGTTGGAACATACAGTGAAGATTCTGTTGATTATGTTGATTTTGGGATCAAGGTTTCAACTTTGGTTTCAACCGGCAAATATAAACGGGGGATACTCCTTTGCGGCACCGGCCTTGGAATGTCCATGGTAGCCAACAAATTTCCTCATGTCAGGGCAGGGCTTTGCAATGGTTTGTTTTCCGCCATCATGAGCAGACGTCACAACGATTCCAACATACTGGTCATGGGCGGTCGCGTCATTGGAGAAGAGCTGGCCATAGAAATAGTAAGGGTCTGGCTTAAAACACCATTTGAGGGAGGACGGCATCAGTTGCGGATTAATAAGTTCGACAGAATTGAGGAAATGATGTAATGATGTTTTAAAGCCGTTTACGGTTATCAGTTTACGGTTCACGGTTCACGGTTTACCATTTTATGCCTAATGAGTTCGGTACGATAGGATATGAGTGATTTTTTTTTGAACGTCGAACATCGAATGATGAAATCGCTCCTGCCGCGACGGTCGCGAGCACGGCGGGTCGCTCTGCCTGTTTATAAATTGGCAGAATACCTTATTCAAAATTCGATGTTGGACGTTCATCTTTTAAGTCCACAC
>JAFCZU010000263.1 GCA_019314185.1 Deltaproteobacteria bacterium
ATTTTTTGCCCAATTAGTTTTATCATTTTGTTTAACATAGTTCTCTATATACTATTACATGGCGCGCCACGTAGCGTTTGTTCCCAAATAAGACAAACCACTTCCCGACTTCCCGTAACTTTTTTACTTTGGCAAGCATGTCTTGGCTTTACTATTTTCTTTGCCATACTCTTTCCAAACAAGAATTCCCGCCATTTTACGAGATTATCAATATTAAGATTCTTCAAGAATTCCCTTGATTTTTTGAACCTTGATCCGTTGTTTTTTTGAGCAATTCTTCTTTTTCCATTTCCCGCATCTTTCCCAGTATTTCTTCAGGGCCATAGCGATTGCTCTTTTGTTTTCCTCAGAAAACTCATCAATTTTGTTGTATATTTCAACTACTCGGTTCTCTAAAATTGATAGGTCGCCAAACTCTGCCAAAATTCGTTGCTCTGGCGTCATGGCTTTAAGCTCTGCTGCTCTTTGTTCTTTTGCTTTTCTTATTTTTTCCTCTTGCTGCTTTTCCTTTAGCTGCCGGTCTCGTTCCTGCTCCCTTTGCAAAATCAATTCTTCCTGTTTTCTTTTTTCTTCAATCAATGCCTGATTTCGGTTGTTTTGGAAAGCAGCTTCATCGACTTTTAGCTGTTTTTCCATGTCCATGGTTAATGGGCTCAAGACCGCCCATCCAAATGGCGAAAGAAACTTATTGTGATCAGGCTTTCGAACTTCAGAGGCAAGCCATAGTGTAGTTGCATGGTCTTTAAAGGTGTGTTCACGCTTTCCTAACTTTATCTTGATGTATCGGTATTTTTCTATGGTAACCGATTCAGCTCCGCTGTGGCGGCCTACTCGAATTAGCATAATATTGTCTATTTCAGGCATTTCAGGAATAGTGACTCCAATATTTTTCAATTCGTTATCTTCCCTGCTTTTCTCTTTTCCATAAAAAAAATGGGAACTGTATAAAAGTTTTTTTAATTCAATAGCAAAACTAACGGCATCCCGAGTCTGCGGGGCATCCACAATGATCTCACCGACAAATAATGAGCCTGGCAAAATAGTCTCCAAAATCTGAGGAGGACCTCCTGCCTCTTTATCAGACGTTTTCTTTTTTTTGTTTACCACATAATAAATTTTTGTTTTTATATCTCCTACAGGCATAAAATCAGAAATTTTCACTAATCTGAAAGGATCTTTATAAATCTTTTCCTTATTATTGGAAACCCTGTCTAAATGCAGGAGCTTTTCTTCCAATTTCTTATGCTCTTTTATTGAGGAATAGTCCTTGCCCTTATCTGCCAGACTATTAAGATAAGCTGTGCGAAGCGCCCCTTTTACGGCAGATCCCGGGATATAAGGTCTTTGATCAAAAGCGCAAAATGCGGTTCGCTCAATTTTGAATCTATTGAGTTCATTTTTGATTTTTCCTGGGGGCAGTTTCAATACCTGATTATAATGAGATAGCTGAAAATTTTTCCCTGTCAAACTGGCTTAGTTTTGCAATAAATAACAGCGGATCAAAAATTATCAGGCAATTATTGTCACTATCCACCACAAACCCTGTAGGTTCATAGACTTCATCACAGCCGATATTAATAGGGGAAAAGTTTTGCAAACAACATTTTATTCTTTTGTCTTCCATATCAATGCTCCAGTTTTAGCGGCAAATAAGGCGCATATCCCTGAACAACGCTGGATGGTTTTGCCTTTGATACTCCGGTAACAGCCATGCCAACATAGGGTTTATCAAAAACACCCTTGTCATTAGGGATAAAGACCGCTCCTTCATCAGCCATTACGACCGGATTTTTAAAAGGATTTCCGGCATTTGCCAGACGGTCTCCATGCTTTCCAAAGCGGATAAACGGGGTGAAATACATTTTTTTAAATCTGTTTTTTTCAGGCACACAGGGAGCGAGTAAATAACATGCGTTAGCATCTTTGGGTACCGCAACATTAATCTCGTTTGATTCGCATATTGCAAATCGTCCCAGGCCAATGGAGGCATCTCTTCCGAAACCAAATCTGCCGATATTTTCAAGCCCTTTTCTGATCTGATCAATACCTGTCATATTTTCATCAATTAAAACAAAAAGTACGAGTTTTGTCCCAGGATAATAATAGATGTTTTCTTTGGCATAAGGAGCGAAATTGTCGTCGCCCGTAGTTTGGGTCAGCCTGTTAATGGTATTATGAGGTTGTGAAAAATGACTGATAAAACTTTCGTATTCGGCAGCTTCTATTATTTTTCGTGTTTTCTTTGTTGTAACGGCAGTTACTTCATTTAACAATTTCTCGTCATTTAAAAACCAGGCATCAGCGAGGTCTATTTTCAGATTTTCGTCCAATAACATCCATTGTTTTATTTTGTTTTCTTTCATTTTTTTGTAATGTTCTTCTCCGCTGTTTTCATCAGAAGGAAACAACCATGAAAGCGGAATATCGGGGCGTTTTAATACATACTGGACGCTCTCTTTTCCAAGTTTGGGAAAGACCGACGAAAAAACAGCAAATGGACGTTCGTCATAAACAGACAAAACATATTCAAGACCGCCGTCAACCAGGGAAGGATCATAGGCAACCTGCCAGCAAAAATGCCCAAACAGAGTATCGCCTTTTAATGTTGTTCCAAAGCCTGACAGGGGACAAATGGTAATTTCATAAAATTTCAAGGCATCCTCCTTTTACCGTGAAGTTTCCTGATCAAATTTCTTTTGAATCTCACTGTCATCAAATTTAAATTCAATCTTTCCGTATCCGCGGCTGCCGCTTCCACCCAGTGCATCCATTTGCAAGAGCCTTAAACCATCTATCAAAAAGTTTTCCAGTCCTTCATCATTTTCCATTATTTTGAGCGCAACGCAAAAATCAAATTCAACCCCTGAAGGCACGTGCTCTATAAATCTGGGATGCTCCGCTGTTCCTTTGATTCGATCAATGGTGTTTTCTGATTTTACTTCAATCAACGACCATTGATTTTCAGTTGCCTTTTTTTTCCATTTTTCATTTAAAAAAGCATCGGCAAAGGAAATTCTTGTCGGTCCAAGTTCCTCTAAGTATTCGTCATCAGCACCGCTTGCGCCAAATAGTCTCAGGATTTTTTTGCCCTCCTTCTTTTCTTCGTCATTGCATTTTTCGAGATGAGAAGGAGACAAAGGTTTGCCACCGCTTTTTTTCATCAGCCCGCTTCTCATCTCCAAAAGAGAGCGCACCTTTCCTTTTAAGGAAGATCCCGGAATAAACGGCTCTAATGTATGAGGATGTTTGATTACAGGATTATCCGTTCCTCCAATCTTCATTTCCATATCGCCGGCACCGATATGAAGCCCGCTTTTTAAAGTAATTTTTCCTTTGATTTCTTTTATAGTTAAAAGTTTCATTTTGTTTCTCCCTTATCAGTTATTGGGAACATGTAGCCGATAAAAGCCCATGAATGCCTCAAAAAAATTACAAAAAACGTTCAAGTCTTCCGGTCTTTCAATCTGATTGACAGACTCTTTGATAAAACTCATAAAATTTTTTGAGATCAATTTTCGCCCTTGAGCATAAGCGGCTTTTGCAGTCAGCATATGAACCATCGGAATGATATTATTCCAATCATCTTGTCTGGTTTTTGCTGTATGGTTGAGCCGAACCGCCTCATCATAAAACTTTCTGATCTGCGTCCTTTTGTTAGAGTTTTTGGCAGTTTCGATATCTTCCTTGGTCGTTATTGCTAATTCTTCTGCCTTCTTAGAAAACAATTCAGGATCAAGAAGCTGCTTTTCTCTATCTTTCCACAAAACAATTTTTTCCATCCTAAACACCTCCTATCTGTGATTATACAAAACATTCCAGAGCGGTATCCTCAGCCTGCCTTCATATTTTTCTTTATCCAGCCATTCGAGCATGCAGGCTGTTAATTCATTCACAATCTCTCTGCGTCTTTCCTTGTCCTCTATTTTTTTCCCTATATTTCGCTCCGCAAAATAATAAAATAATGCTCTCCATTTAAAACAATTCATATCATCTATGGATATCGGCTTCCTTTTTAGCGCCTGTTTTTCCATTGCTGCCATGCTGATAAACTCGTTTAAGCGGTGAAGCATGGATTTGGTGAGCCATTCATTTTGAAGCCATGTTTCAAACTTTTCCCGAATATTTTCAAGCTCTTTCACTTCATCCCATGTTGCTGTTTGAGAAAACATAGTAAGTCGATTTCGTCCCTTTGATTTTGATTTTTCGAGCGCGGCTTCTGCTGAATTAGCAATATTATTCAAAGGCGTGTGAGCTTTATAAAGGCTGATACCTGCTGAAAAATGGATTTCCGGATTTCTGCATACATAATCGCTAAAAGTCTTGTTCAGGATGAGCGACAATTCATAAATCCTGTTCCATGGTCCAATCAAAAACAGGTCATCTCCACCCGCAAAAACTGTGTAGATGTTTTTAAATTTCTTATCGGTCATAAATAGATGGGGCAGATAAAGAGCAAAATAATAATTGAGCTGGCGGCTTAAAGCAGCCAATCTGGAAATGGTGTATCTTTGTCTTTCAAGTCCGCACCCCATAAGCATGCCAAGATAATCCACATCCGCTTTTAACACACACAGTGCATCAATACCTGAAACCTTTTCATCCTCATTTTTATCAAGGGCATTGACCGCAATATGATTAAAGGTCTTGGGATCTCCAAGATGTATCTCCTCAATCATTTCCTCTTGCTTTGCCTTTGATTTGGCAGCCAACAGGATTTGATAATTTTTTCTATCCTCTTCGTCATAAACCGGCACATAGTTGTTAATGATTTTTTTGCTGACATCTTGCGGCGGTGCGTCATCCTGATACAATGAGATATCCCAGTATTTGAATATCTGTTCGCTGGCTAACGGGTCTTTGGCGTCAGAAGATGAAAACAAGAGGTGGTATTGTCCAAAGATTGGTTCCATAAGCTGGTTTTTGTTACCGCTTATTTTTGCATCTTTTGACACAATAATAATCCTATCTTTCTTCACCCATTGTGTTCCGATAAAAACATGATCCCTGCATAACCGGCAAACCGGTCCGGTTTGATCTGTTGATAATACATAATCTGTTTCAGGTACAGAAGGACGTTTTCCGCAAAGAGGACACATAGGATGGTCCAGTCGATTGTCAAATTGATCTAAATAGTCTGCAATAGCGCCGCCGTGTTGGTCTAAGTCAATTTTTGAAAATTTATTCTCCTCCATACGACTGCCCATTTCCTCCCACAAATCCATAAATTTTTCAGTGGAAAAATCTTTGTATCCAGCAGCCACATGAGAAAAACCAATAGAAACTTCACCAAACGAGATATCCATCAACCATTTATTAATTTCTTGTTTTGTTTTTTCAATGGCTGACAGGGCATTATCTGTATTTTGCGCAAGAATCGTAAATTTTCCGGCTGCATTCAAAATAACGGAAACAGATGGAAGTCCGATTCTTTTGCAAAGTAAATCAGCAGCCAGTTCTGAAAGAAGTGATATATAAAATGACCTTCCCCGCAAAAGTTTGGAGCGGTATTTTCGCGTATCCCCATGATCAGCAAAAATAAAATCCTGAATCCCATAAAAATTTCCGCTGACCATGAGAAATTTTTGATTATCTCCATTTTTTATCGACTCTGCATCAAGCCTCTCCGTCTCTCTGTGATAGAGATAAATAGCTGTTGCAAAAGCAGAGGTCAGCCGGCAATGATCATACAATGATACATCAGGCACAACACTTCCCGACCTTGCCGCAGGTATTGCAGAAGTATAGACCATTGTCAGGCTTTCAAAATGGTCGAACCAGAGCGCTAAATTTTTATCTTTATGGCGAAGCATCTTTAAATCGTGTATAAACCCGTCAAAAAGTTTTCCGTATTCTTTTATTGCACCATCATTTTTTTGGATTTTGCTTTTTTCTTCAGGGAAAATACTGACAGGGGATAATGGCTTTAGGGGATATACATAAGAAAAAAGCTCAGGATCGTCCATTCTCGGCGTTCGCAATTGTTCAAACAAGGGCAGCAACCTGCTTTTTTTATAGCTTTGAATTGAGATTTTTTCACTTTTGTCAAATTTATCGCTATCCATACCGTTTGTCAGCCTGTCAGCAACAGCGATGATCTGTTGCATAGGAGTTTCCGGGTTATGATGACCAGCCGCAAGCTTTATAAATTTATCACCCTCGCCCCACCCGCCGCTATTGAATTCATATGGTAA
>JAFCZU010000686.1 GCA_019314185.1 Deltaproteobacteria bacterium
TGGCTGAAAAATACTATGACCGACTGTGCTGCGATCTCAGACCAATGCAAATAAGAGGGCTTGAAAACTTTTTCAGCAGTCTTTACAGGGAAAAAATACTTTCCGAAAAGGTAAACCTGTCCTTTATTGCTTAACAGTTCAGCCAATACTATATTTCTTCAAAATTCATGTGATTAGGGGAAAACAACAGGGTCACATCTTAAATATTAACTATTGACCCATGTATTCTCAATTCCCGATTAGTTAGACTGTAAAAGATATCCGGGTAACAATGATACGGCGTAAAACGGAAGTTACATATTTCCCCATCCTTAACAATCATAGCAATAGAGCAATAGAGGTAGTCAGGACTTAATCCACTGCTGTGTTCTATCTGCTTTATCCGGTATAATAGAAAGATTTAATCCAAGAGAACTTAATATCGTTCTCAACGTTGTTAATGTTGGATTGCCGCTTTTTGATAATGTCCTGTATAAATTCTGTCTGTTTAGTCCTGTCTTTTTTGCAAGCTCTGTAATCCCGCCTCTTGCATTTGCAACCG
Organism: Deltaproteobacteria bacterium; assembly: GCA_019314185.1. The sequence continues at coordinate 542 of JAFCZU010000686.1, forward strand.
CTCTAAGCGTTACAAGAAACGCTTCAAGATCTCCATCTCTCATATATTCATCAAGGGAAGCTCTTTTTGATATCTTTCTTTTGAGATTTTTTAGCGCCTCCATTAAGCAATATAATAATGGTATTATCCATTTCACCAAAATAAACTCTATATCCCGAGCCAAAATGAAATTTTAGCTCAAAAGAAAAAATTGGGGCCGTGTCTTGATTAGCGCACTTGCAGATCGATTTTTTAAAAATCTTTTTTTACCGCGGGATGATATTCGACTTTATACATCAAACACTTCGTTTTCATTTAAATGTTTGACTTTATTTTGTGCCAGTTCTGTATTACGTTTCTGAAGTTCTTCACCTTCATTAGTCAAATACATATACAGAGTTTCCATATCCTGTTTATTCATCCCGCTGATCATATGGGCAAGATTCTTTATTGGTATATCAATTGCTAATTCAGGCATAATATTCTCCTTGTAGTTATTTTATAGATTATATGGTCAGCTTTATTTTGTCAAATTTAAAGCTGAAGGCATATCCATCGAATTTAAGAAACGTTCCGAAACTCCTTTTTTGATTGGGGGTTATAACAGGTCCCAAGGTACGGCATAGTCAAGTTCAGATAGCTGAATAATGCCAGAGCATGGGGCAATAATTAGACCTTTGGCAATGTTAATCTGTAAATATCTTTTACGAAATGCGGAAATTCCCATGGTGTCACGGCGGGAAGGGTTGGTTTTAGCTTTTATTTCAATTGGATGAAGAATTCCATTATATTCCAATATAATATCAACTTCTGCGCCGCTGTACACTCTCCAGTGATAAAAATTAGGTATCGGGGATAAAAACGCAGTCTGTTTTCTTAATTCGTCTGCAACAGCAGTTTCAAAGATTGCTCCCCAGAGAGGATGACCACCTATGGCTTTAGGAGTGGATATAGCCTGAGTCAAGCAGGCAAGTCCGGTATCTGCAATATATCCTTTTGGTTTATTACTGATCCTTTTTATTAAGTTTCCTGAATATGCTGGAATTTCAAACCATTGAAAAGTAGTTTTTAGAATATCGAGCCATCTTTGTGCTGTTTGTGGCGTCAGGCCCAATTCTCTGCCAAGCTGGCTGTAATTTATTTCCTGTGCTGTTAAGGCGGAAACAAGTTGAAGAAATCTGCCGAATAGCTGCAAATCTGATACTTCTGCCAAAAGCCTTACATCTCGTTCAATATAAGTACGTTTATAAGCATTAAGAAAATCAGGGATAACTTCAGTGTCCAGAAATTGTGCTTCCGGCAAAAAACCGCGCCAGAGTTGTTCGTAGAGGGTTGTTTCATTTGCAAGTCGGAAAAGGGCAGAGGAAAAGGGCAGAGGGTCACATCTTAAAAATTAAATATTGAAGCCGAATACTTAATATTTAAGATGTGAGCATGCAATGGCCCTTGAACAAACCGGCTACCAACGTAAGGCGGGACAG
>JAFCZU010000033.1 GCA_019314185.1 Deltaproteobacteria bacterium
ACTTGTCAAGAAAAACAATATCTATATTATTTTCAAGAGCGGCATTAATAGCCTGGGTAGTAATCATGGCCTGGTTGGAAATAACGATTGATTCTATTTTCAGGGGTGAAACATCAAAACGTTTGTCTTTATTTTTAAGCCTGAAAAGACCATCCTTTTGTGTAATATATGTGCCGGCGCTGTTTATTACCAGTTGCACTATAAATACCCTTTCGCCTGATGGCTGAACTATTTATTACCACTTCAAAAAATGCCGCAATCTGTTCCTTCATAAGGCGTCATAGACGCCAGTGCGCCGGGTCTTGAATTTGTATTCGTAGACGGTTTGTCCGCATAGCTCGTCAAGCAGTTATTTATCCTCACGGGATAGGTTCATTTTTTCTTCCCGCGGAACTGGGTGTCCCTGTGAGATTTGACACGGTAACCGACCGAAATAATGACATTGAGGTCATAGAAATCCACGTCTCTGGTTACCTGCCGGGAGCCTTCGAATTGAACTGTTGCAAATTTTGCAACAGTTGACTCTGACCGCAATTCTCTCTTTAAAGATGTTGCGAATATGCCTTGAAATCACTGACTTGTCTCGTTGGAACAGCTCCGCCATCTGGTTGAGCGACATCCAGACGGTTTCATTCTGCAAGCGGACCTGAATATGGGTTTGTCCGTCTTCGGCCTGGTACAAAATGATTTCCGAATTGCTTTGAGTTTCCGGCAGGTACCGGCTTACTGTTTCCAATTTGTGATTGGACAAATGCGGATATAGTTTTAACTCTCAAAGTATTTCCTTTTTTCCACTGTATCGGCTTTGAATTTGATATAGTTCAGTCAGCGATTCATTTTCGTAATATTTTTAACCTTTTTTCCAATTGTTTTATTTCGGCTATTTCTTCTTTTGCATCTTCAATATTTTCTGCTGTCAGCAACAGATCGAAAAACCTGCCGTTTGGGGTTAGACACCTTCTTGTTGAATCAGGCTCCTTAAATCCGGTTAATTCGTAAAACTCCTTTATTTCAGCATCAAACCGGTCTTTCAGCCTGCCGGAGATCAGATCAAGCTCATGGAGCCTGTAAAGAAAAGATTGGGCAGATACTCCGAACCTGTGTTTGATTCTTAAAAGAAGCTTCCATGACCAGCCATCTGCAGCAACACCAAGCTGGCTGACAGTTGCACGGACTGCTGCCTCCGGCATTAAAAAGGTGGCGGCAAATCGTCCTGCTGCCCGCCCGGCATTTATTGGTCTTAAACTTTCTGATTCTTTTTTGTTACCCGGGTTTTCAAACAAACTTGTTTTTTGCAGGCGGGATTGATTAGATATAAGGAGAGCGCCAAGTTCGAAGCTTAGAGAAAAGAGTTGTCTTTCAGGATTGTTTTTTGAATTCAATAAGAAAAAAGCATTATTATAAACCGGCTCATAAATAGAAAAAGAATCAATATCCCCGGCGTCTCTTGGAAATTGAAAAATAATTACGCGCAATCCGAAATTTTCAAACAATTCAAAATAATCAAATACCACGCCATCATATATTTCAAAATATTTTCTGATGGAAGATGCAAGATTTTCCATTCCCTGATAATCCGGCTTAAAAGGAACAGATAAAGGCAGATACGCGTGTTTGGGAACATTGCAGATATCTTCAAGTACGTGAAAAGCCGTCACAATATTATGGGTTTCAGATAATAATTGTTTTGGAATTTTATCAGGTTCAGGGTGGATGGCAATAAAATTGGAAGAACTATCTGTATCCTTTGTTTTTAATTCAATATGTTGAACATCATCAGCAAACAAAACTTCAGTAGATACATTCAGTGCCCTGGAAAGATTATAAATCACCCGGGCAGAAGGAGCATTTTTGCCAAGCTCAATTCGCCCCAGAGGACCTTCCCTTATTCCGATTTTCCGGGCAAGATCTATCAATGTCCAGTTTCTTGCTCTTCTTAAAAAGCGAATATTTTTCCCGATATTTGGAATATCAGATTTCATGAAAACAAGAAAATCATACAATTTTGAAAAAAACTCTTTGGCGCCAAGAAACAACTTATCAAGTATCTCAAGTTTCGCACCCTTTAATTTAGCCAAAGCGTTAGACGGCAAGGGCTAAAAATAAATTTTAAGGCGAAATATACTGCCTGTGGTTTTTACAACGGCGCCAATCAATTAATACGCCTGATCGTAATGTATGCCGCACAGGTTGCCGGTTACAAAATATAAGCAAATGATTCCGCTGTAAAAATGTTATTTTCAACCCTTACCGTCTTGATATTGATAGAAATCAAGGGTGCGAAACTTGAGAAGTATGTAGCTCCAGGTGTTTTCTTGCTCCTAACTCCTTCGATTCCTGCTCCTCTAATCTCTTTATTTTATATTATGAAACAATATATAATCGATGAATTAAGGTCCACGGATTACAAGAAGGTCAGAGCTTACCTGGATGAAAACTTTGAGTCTTCAAGCATGGATGGACTTTACTGGATACCGCTTGATCAGGAGATGCTTAGCGATATTCAGGCAGAGCATACTGAATGTCAGCCATTCTATTTTGCCATTGATGTTGAACCGGAAGTTATGTCCTGTGAACTTCTCGTGCGGAGTAAAAATATTATCAGATGCAATTGCATAGGCTATGCAACTGAATTGCAGCGAAACTGGATAATTCAGGTGATTGATGCAATATTTGAAAAACTTGAAATTAAAACCTGACAGTTTGCCGAAACGATTTAACTTTACGTAACATCTTAATTGCTTTTTTCCCAAAATGCTCAAAAGCTGTTTACAAAAGATTTTTTACGAAGCCATCAACAATTGAATGGGTTTTAAGATAAATCTTTCCAAATGTTTCTTGAAAGAATCAATGGACGTCATTAAATGATACGAGCCCCTTTTGTTATTATATGGGTTGTGCTTGTAACGATCTATTTCAGTATTGCGGCGATAATCGTCTCTTTTATAAAAGAAGGTTGTATTCTACCCAATAAGGTCGCTAAGGCTTGGGCGAGATGTGTACTTTTCGGTAGCCGGATAAAAGTCACAGTTACAGGTCTTTCTAATATTGACCCTTTCCTTCCATATATTTACATGTCCAATCACCAGAGCGCTTTTGACATTCCTGTCCTTCAGGCTCATCTTCCTGTCCAGTTCAGGTGGCTTGCAAAAGCAGAACTTTTTAAAATACCTGTTTTTGGTTATGCTATTGGAAGAGCCGGTCATATAAGTATTGATCGTTCCAATCGCAAATCCGCGTTTAAAAGCCTTAAAAATGCGTCTAAAAATATTCGAAACGGTGTTTCAGTTATAATTTTTCCAGAGGGCACACGCAGTCTGGACGGCAATATCAGACAATTTAAAAAAGGAGGATTTGTTCTCGCTGTTGATGCGGGCGTTCCAATTGTTCCTGTAATAATTCATGGAATTTGGCCGATAATGTTGAGAAACAAGGCTCTTGTTAAACCAGGGAATATTATTGTTGAAATTAAAAACCCAATTAAAACTATAGATTATACCAGAAAAACTAAGGACCATTTAATGGAAAAAGTCAGAAAAGTTATATCTGAATCTTTTGAAGAAGGGAAAAAGGACAAAATGTTATGTTAAGAATAATACCATTAGGTGGTCTTGGAGAAATAGGCCTGAATATGATGCTTTTTGAGTACGAAGACACACTCTTTATTGTTGACGTAGGCTTGATGTTCCCCGAAGACTATATGCTTGGTATCGATATAGTAATTCCCAACTTTGATTATTTAAAACAAAACAATCGCAAGGTTGCCGGGATTGTATTAACCCACGCCCATGAAGATCATATCGGAGCTTTGCCATATCTGCTCAGAAAGATAAAAGCGCCGATTTTTGGAACTCCTTTTACACTGGGAATTGTTCGCAATAAACTCGAAGAGCACAAGCTTCTTGAATCTGTTTCAATGCATGAAGTCCTGCCAGGTGAAAAAATAAATATTGGAGTCTTTGAGCTTGAGTTTATACATGTATGTCACAGTATTGTGGGAGGGGTTGGCATTGCAATCAAAACGCCTGTTGGACTTATTATTCACACCGGTGATTTTAAAATTTGCCATACTCCTTTTGAAGGCGTAACGACCGACGTAAACAGGTTTGCATCATATGGTGAAAAAGGAGTACTTGCCCTGTTGTCGGATTCGACGAATGTTGAAAAAGAGGGATATACCATTTCTGACCAGGAGGTAGGTGAAACACTGGCAAAAATTGCAAAGAATAGCAAGGGACGCATAATTGTCGCTCTTTTTGCATCAAATATTACCAGGATACAGCAGATCGTTGTTATTGCTGCTGCAAGGGGGAGAAGAGTCGTTTTCGATGGAAGAAGCATAAGAACAAACGTTAAGATAGCAAAAGAATTAGGATATATACATGTTCCTGGACAAACAGAAATTGATATTGAGCAGATAAATGACTTTCCTGATGACAATATATTAATAATTACGACTGGAAGCCAGGGAGAACCAATGTCGGCTCTGGCTCGTATGGCTACCGGCAGACATAAGTATTTAAAAATCAAGAAAAATGATACGGTTGTGCTTTCTTCAAAATTTATTCCAGGTAACGAAAAAGCCATTACAAAGATAATTAACAGCTTTTACAGGCAGGGAGCTGATGTTATTTATGAAAAGATATCCGATATTCATGTGTCAGGCCATGCGTTTCAGGAAGAATTAAAGCTTATGATCAACCTGACAAAGCCTGAATATTTTATCCCGATTCACGGAGAATTTCGGCATTTAATTCTTCATTCACGCTTGGCCGAGCAGGTCGGCATTCCAAAAGAAAGAATTCTTATCGCTGAAAACGGTAACACAATTGAATTTGATGAAAACGGGGGAAGAATTAAAGACAAAGTTAAAACAGGCCGTGTGCTTGTTGACGGCAAAGGTATAGGAGATATCGGCTGGAGTGTGCTTAAAGAGAGACGTATCCTCTCTGAGGATGGAGTTGTAGCGGTTAATATGGCTTTTGATAATGAAACGGGCATTATAGTATATGGCCCTGAGATTGTCTCTCGAGGTTTTGTGTTTGAGACGGAAACAGGTCATTTGCTGGAAGACGCGAAGTGCGTTATTTTAGAAATTGTAGAAGATGTAAACCCTGAAACTCCAGACAGAATCGATAGGCTTCGTTCAATGATTCGAAAAGGCTTAAGAGAGTATTTTTATTTTACTATTAAACGACATCCGGTTATACTTCCCTTTATTCTTGAAATATAACTTGTGTCCATCCACAAATGGCATCTTTCGGCCCCTGGCGGCGTTCTCGTTTTTTTGCAATCCTCGGAATAGGCGTACTATGCCTGCGGTTGCAAAAACGCTCGAGCCTTGCCAGGAACCAAAATCTACCACTTGTGGATGGACACTAACTTGTTTGTTTTAACACAGGTTAAGCGGTTCAACGTTCGCGGTTGAAAAGCCATAACTGTTTGATATCAAAAAGATGATACCTCAGTAGGGATAACACACACCTGCCTGTGCCGGCACGGCAGACAGGTGTTTTACCCAATGCCTGCCCACCACCTGCCCGCTCTTGCCTTGCATGGCAGGCGGGTCGCTTCGCTCAGGCGAGGCGGGCGGGGGTGAAAGAGGTTAATTCGGGTGTTGTGTTATAAAGTCATGGATGTCAATAGATTATAACAGTTGAACCTTGAACCGATCACTTTAGGTTTAAACATATGCGTAAAGAAATTATCGGCATTTTACTTTTTTTTCTCGTTATTTTCGTACTTGGAAGTCTTCTGTCATACAGTCCCACAGACCCTTCAATTAATAATGCAAAAGCTATAAGCAATATCCACAATTTGTTCGGTGTGTCTGGAGCGCATATTGCCGGCATTTTAACAGGACTGTTTGGACTTGGCTCTTTCTGGATTCCGGTTTTATTGCTTTTTTCGAGCATACATTTTTTGGGCAACCACCCCGGCAAAGCAATTGTTTTAACAATAGCGGGAGGTTTTCTACTAATTGTAACTACAGGAAGCCTTCTGGCTTTTCAGCAGAATTATTATATAATTTTTGGAAGCAAATTTTCATCAGGAGGAATAATTGGTATTCCTTTAAAATCATTCCTTGTAAAGTACGCCAATCTTTCAGGCGGTGTCATTATATTAGCCATTGTGTGGATTATCGGTTTTATTATGTCTACCGGCTTTTCCCTTATAGTTTTTATAAAGAGTTTTTACAGGACAACCGTTATCCTTGCAGGCCGCATAAAAATATTGGTTATCAGATGGAAGGAGAAAAGAGAAAAAGCAAAAAAGCGCTTGAAAATTATAAAAGAAAATTCCGACAAAAAAGATCGTGAGATAAAAATTAAAGCGCCAACACCCAGGCCGGTTAAGGTGGTTCCGGTTCCCAGGCAGGAAGTATTTGAGTTTATGAGCGATGGAAAAAGATTTCAACTTCCTTCGGTAAATTTGCTGGATAATTCTCAGGCCAAGTCATCTTCGGCTGATAATGAAAATTTACGAATGCAATCAAAGCTTCTTGAAAAGAAACTGGAAGACTTTAGTGTAATGGGGCATGTTGTTGCCATATCGCCGGGCCCTGTTGTTACAACCTTTGAATATGAGCCGGCGGCCGGAGTGAAAATCAACAAAATAGTCGGCCTTACGGACGATCTTGCTCTTGCTCTTCGGGCAACAAGTATCAGAATCGTTGCGCCTATTCCAGGAAAGGCTGTAATCGGAATTGAGATCCCGAACACTACAAGGGAGGTTGTAAAATTCAAGGAGATTGTTATTTCCAGCGCTTTTGAAAAATCAAAGTCCAAGCTAACCATCTGTCTTGGTAAGGATATTGTTGGGAATCCTGTTGTGGCAAGCCTTGACGATATGCCCCATTTGTTAATCGCGGGCGCTACAGGAACAGGTAAGAGTGTGGGATTAAATGCCATGATTTGCAGTTTTTTATACAAATCAGATCCCGATGATGTAAAGTTAATAATGATTGATCCCAAAAGAATAGAGCTTTCAAGCTATAATGGAATCCCGCATCTTATTACTCCTGTGGTGACGGATGTAAAAAAGGCCACCAATGCTCTTTTCTGGGCTGTGAGTGAAATGGAAAAGCGATACGAGATCCTCGCTGAAAAAAATGCAAGAAACATTACCCAGTATAACAGGAAAATAGAAAAGGAAAACAGGAGTGGTGAAGCGGAACCACAGAAAAAAATACCTTATATTGTTATCATAATTGATGAGCTCGCGGATCTTATGATTGTGGCTTCAAGGGATGTAGAGGTTGCTTTGACACGGCTGGCTCAGATGGCAAGAGCGGCGGGCATTCATTTGATACTTGCCACACAGAGGCCCTCGGTTGATGTTCTGACCGGTATAATAAAGGCTAATTTCCCAACCCGTTTAACTTTTCAGGTTTCTTCTAAAACAGATTCAAGGACTATAATCGATACAAACGGTGCGGAAAATTTGTTAGGAAACGGAGATATGCTTTTTATGCCGCCTGGCACGTCAAAACTTCAGCGCATACATGGAGCATATATATCAGAGTCAGAGATTCTTAAAATAACAGCATTTTTAAAGAAGCAGAAATTGCCGGATTACAACGGTTCTGTTACTGAAGCCGTAGCGAAAACAAAAACTGTGCCTGATGAGCAGGAATATGACGAGAGATATGACGATGCTGTCGCGCTCATAACAAAGACAGGCCAGGCATCGATATCGATGATCCAGCGTCATTTGCGTATAGGATATAACAGAGCCGCACGCATTGTTGAGACCATGGAAAAAGAGGGGGTTGTAGGCCCTTCAGATGGCGCGAAACCAAGAGAGGTTCTCGTTCGCGGATATGATAATCCTTGATGAATTCGTAAAAAGTGCTTTTCGACTTTTTACGAAAAGCATCAATTTTTAATGACTTTATAAACACCTAGTATTATTATTTGGAGGAAAAGAATGGAAAAAAAATTATTTGTAGCAATGTTAATGTTATCGTTTTTAACCGCACCCTTTATTTATGCTGATGTTGTTTGTGCGCAGTCAAAAACTATAAATCTTAACTACAGCATCTTTTTTCCTCCTACTCACGGCCAGTGTAAGGCAGGTGTGTCATGGGCAAAAGAGGTGGAAAAACGCACTAACGGGATGGTTAAAATTACGGTTTTCCCAGCAGGAACCCTGACAAAAGCAAATCAGTGTTATGACGGAGTTGTAAAGGGAATATCTGATTTGGGGATGTCATGTTTTGCCTATACCAGGGGTCGTTTTCCGGTTATGGAGGCTATTGACCTGCCTCATGGTTATCCAAATGGCCGTGTGGCAACACGTGTGGCAACTGAATTTTATAAACAGATGGATCCTGTAGAACTTAAGGATGTTAAGGTTCTTTATATTCATGCTCATGGACCGGGTCTTCTTCATACAAAAAAACCTGTCAGAAAACTGGAAGATCTTAAAGGGTTGAAAATCAGGTCCACAGGTTTGAGCGCAAAAGTCAGCGCTGCTCTCGGCGCTGTGCCTGTTGCCATGCCTCAATCATCGACATACGAAGCGCTTCAGAAAGGGGTTGTCGAAGGCACGTTTACGCCCATAGAAACACTTAAAGGGTGGAAACAGGGAGAAGTGATTAAATATACTACTGATTGTTCAGGAGTTGGTTATACCACAGCCATGTTTGTTGTGATGAACCTTAAGAAATGGAATTCCTTTCCCGCAGATATTCAAAAAACAATTGAAGAGATAAACGAAGAATGGGTTGATGTGCATGGGAAAACCTGGGATAAGGGGGATCTTGAAGGGCGTGATTTTACGTTGAGCATTGGTAATGAGATTATTCCGCTTTCCGCGAAAGAAAGTAGCAAATGGGCCAATGCTGTTAAACCGATTGTTGATGACTACATAAAAGCGGCAAGAGAAAAGAATCTCCCCGGAAATAAAGCTGTGGCGGAAGTAAAAAAACTGATTGCAGAATACAGCAAAATATATAGATAAGGGTTCACAGGGTTCACAGTTTACGGTTTAGGATTCAACTAACTGTGAACTGTGAACCGATAACTTTGAATGGTTATGTGATATTACATGTTTCGTTTTGACAGATTTATAAATATAGTATCTCGCAGATTTAACTGGATTGCAGCAGGAGCCATTGTCTCCATGATGATGCTTACAACTGCGGATGTTATTCTTCGTATTTTCCGATGTCCTATTCCCGGTACATATGAAACGGTTGGACTGTTAGGAGCTGTTGTTATTTCCTTTTCGCTGGCTTATACTTCGGTTGAAAGGGGCCACATTGCAGTGGAGTTTCTTGTTCAAAAATTGTCTAAAAGAGCCCAGATCTTTATCAGCGCTATCAACGAGTTCCTCTGTTTTTTATTCTTCGGGCTTTTAACCTGGCAAAGCATATCGTTAGCCTTTGACCTTAAACAAAGCGGAGAAGTATCTCTGACTTTGCAGATGCCCATATATCCGTATGTTTTTGGGATAGCCGTGGGTTGCGGGCTCCTCTTCCTGGTATTATTCAACAATTTCATTAAATCTGTAAGCAGGGTAATAGCAAAGTGAGCCCGACTACTACAGGTCTTATCGGCATTGCCGCCCTTTTCCTGCTGATATTTTCAAAAATGCCTGTGGGCTTTCTCATGGCAATGATCGGTTTTTTGGGTTTTGGTTATTTGATTTCCTTTGATGCGTCACTGAGCTTGATTGCCAGAGATGTTTTTTCCGTTTTTGGATCTTACAATCTGACAGTCATTCCTTTATTTGTGCTAATGGGGCAGATTTCCTTTCATGCTGGAATAAGCGCCAGGCTTTTTGATACGGCAAATAAGTTTATAGGCCATCTGCCTGGAGGGCTGGCTATTGCCACAATAGGGGCGTGCGCTGGTTTTGCGGCGATTTGTGGTTCTACAAATGCGACTGCCGCTACAATGGCTGCCGCAACCCTCCCGGAAATGAAAAGATATAATTATAAACCGGAACTGGCTACTGGAGTAGTTGCGGCTGGTGGAAGTCTGGGAATACTTATCCCACCAAGCGTTATTTTTATTGTTTACGGGATTATGACCGAACAATCTATCGGGAAACTTTTTGTCGCCGGTTTGCTGCCCGGTTTGCTTCTGAGCCTGTTGTTTGTTATAGCCGTTGTATTGTGGACGATCATCAAACCGGATTTGGCACCGAGAAGCGCTAAAAGCGAGTTTAAGGAGAAAATAGCCTCGCTTTCAGGTCTTATTGAAACCCTTCTTCTGTTTTGTCTCGTCATGGGAGGGCTTTTCGCGGGATTTTTTACGCCAACAGAAGCAGGAGCTATCGGCGCTTTTGGCACTTTGCTTCTCGCTGTTGTCAGACGCAACATAACCTGGGAAAATTTCGCTGCTTCACTTTTTGAAACAACCAGGATTACCTGCATGATTTTTGTTATTGTTGCCGGCGCAACAATTTTTGGCCATTTCCTGGCAGTAACGAAAATTCCCTTTGATATTGCAAACTGGATATCCGGATTCCAGTTGCCGCCTTATGCCATTATGTTTTTTATTATCATGGTATATCTCGTGGGGGGGTGCTTTATCGATGCGTTAGCACTAATTATGCTGACCGTTCCGATCTTCTATCCGGTAGTAAATTGTCTTGGTTACGATCCGTTATGGTTTGGAGTAATTATCGTTCTTGTGACGCAGATCGGTGTAATAACGCCGCCGGTGGGAGTAAATGTTTATGTTGTCAGCGGCGTGGCGAGGGATGTGCCGCTTCATGTTATATTCAAGGGCGTGGTACCGTTCCTTATAGCATTAATTGTCGGGACCCTTCTTTTGATCCCTTTCCCGCAAATAGCGACCTTTCTTCCAGGTTTGATGAAGTGACAAGTCAGGTGGATAGGCTGAAGGCTGAAGACTGTCAGCAAAAAGCAAAAATGCGGCAAAAGTCCTGAAATTGCTATTTGCGAAATATTTCAAGTTGACATGACAACTGAATGTTTTATCCTGCACCTAATAGTTTTTAACTACAGATGGCTAAGTAAAAAGTTTCATATACAAGGCGTAGTGATTTTTCAGGATCGAAAGCATACATATAGTATGTTAAGAGTCTGAAAAATTACTGCAACGCAGTAGATGGAACTTTTTACGACGCCATCAATATTGCATATAATGAAACGGCTCAACAGCCGACATTTCTTCTTCGCTTAAAATTTCAAATCCGGCCTTTTCGAGTATTTCTCCAGCTCTTTCAAGTTCCTGGATATCAAGTATGATTATAGCCTTTTTCCAGCTTTCCAGCACAAAACCGTAAGAATTTTCAATGTTTATATTTTGGTCTGCAAGCAATTGAACCAGTTTGTCAAAACTTCCTGGTTTGTCTTTGACGGATACGGCTATAATATCTTTTAAACTGACGGAAAGACCCTCCCTGTCCAGCGCTTTTTGTGCCTGTCTTGGATGATCAACTATAGCATTAATAACTCCGAATTCGCCATGAGAGGAAATCGTAATTGATCGAATGTTGATCTTTTCCCTTGCAAGAATTTTTGTAACCGTGGCCAGAGTGCCTGGTTTGTTCTCAGCTAATATTGAAAGTTGATAAGCTTTCATGTTGTCCGCTCCTTTTTTTGTAACAGGTTACAGGGGGCAGGGATCGGGTGTCAGGAAGACGTTTTCAAAGTGAACGGTTCTTAAATTTAAGTGCCCACCGCCTTAAATTAGCGCCCTTAGGGCGAATTTTCCATAACCTATTGATTTAATAATCAACAAAATGGAGATTTCTACACGCGGCGCAAGCGCCTGCGCTGCACGTACTATCAAGATAAAAAGCTATGAACGTCCAACATCGAATTTTGAATAAGGAATTCTGCCAATTTATAAACCGGTAAAGCGAAGCGATTTCATCATTCGATGTTCAACATTCGATGTTGGACGTTCAAAAAAATCCACCTATATTCTATACTATCAAGTTAATCTCATAATGAGTCAAATAGCAAACGGGACATTGTTCAGACCCCTTGTTTCGTCTAAGCCTAACATGATATTCATATTCTGAACAGCCTGGCCCGCGGCTCCCTTTACAAGGTTATCTATTGCCGAGACTATAATCAGCCGATTATTTCGCTCATCTATTTTAAAACCGATATCGCAGTAATTGGTTCCTTTCACATGCAGTGTATCAGGCATCAGATTCTCAGGGCATATACGGATAAAGGGGTGTTTTGCATAAAAAGAGGAAATGCAGTTGCGGATCTCTTTACTGTCGGTTTTTTTCAATAGATTTACATATGTTGTTGTGAGCATGCCGCGTGTCATGGGAACAAGGTGCGGAACAAATGTTATTGTCACCGGCTTTTTTGCTTCTGCGCTTAGGATTTCTTCCATTTCAGGACAATGTCTGTGACAAGCGACTTTGTATGCCTTGAATGATTCATTTGCCTCGCAAAACTGGGCTGCCAGCGAAAGCGATCGCCCCGCGCCGCTAATTCCTGATTTTGAATCCGCAATAATTGTATTGATATTTAGAAAATCTTTTTTAAGCAAAGGCACAAGCGGCAAAAGAACGCTGGTGGGATAACATCCAGGATTACCGATTAGCGAGGCATTTTTAATTTTATCAAAATAGATTTCGCAAAGGCCGTAAACCGCTTTTTTGAGCAGTTCTTTTGCAGTATGCGGCTGATAATGTTTTTCATACTTCAAAACATCTTTGAACCGGAAGTCAGCGGAAAGATCTATGACCTTTTTCCCGCGCTTGATTAAGCCTGGAACAATTCCCATGGGAATTTTGTGAGGCAGAGCGATAAATATTATATCAACTTTATCGCAAAAACTTTCCATATTAAACTCTTCGCAAATCAGGCTTACAACGCCTGTCATTGATGGATAGATGCTGCTATATTTTGCTCCGGCATACTGACGGGATGTTATACCAGTCAGTTCAATATCCGGATGACCGGAAAGTATCCGGACAAGCTCGGCGCCTGCATATCCTGTTGCCCCGATTATGCCTGCTCTATTCATATTCCACTCCTTTTGCGAAAGCATCAATTATGATGAATTCGCAAAAAGTCGAATTCATCAGGTGTTAGGTGTTAAGATAAAATATTTAGCACTTAACACGGTTCGTAAAAAAGTAGTTTTTCGACTTTTTACGAGGCCATCAATTATTGATTGTAAACATTGACAAAGGCTTTGCGTGACTTAAGATTATAAAAATGATTAATATCATTTACCCTTGATTAATGCAATATATTATACTTGGAATTAAAAACAGGTCATGCTAATAAAGTCGGATTATATATTCAGCCGCAGACCAACACGGACAAGCACAGACAAGATAATGAAAGTCAGTGTTTGTCCGTGTTGGTCTGCGTGTAATAATTAATTTAAAATCAGATGAACGATACCCCGACAGCTTTGTTGCGGGGCGATTTATTTTATGGAAAAGAAAAATTTAAAATGAATAGACATACAAAAACAGAGCTTGTCGCCAACTGGCAGAGCCTGATGAGAACATTCATAAAGCCTGAAGATGATGCTTCCAGGCTTGTTTTGATTAAATATATGGAGCAGATTTCTTTCGGTCTCCATGAATTTCTTGGAAAACATGTCGGTATTACCGAAGAAGTCAGGCTGAAGGATCTGTCAAGCAGGTTTAAAAACACACTAATAAATAAAAATCCTGAAAAAAAGCTGACAGATGTTATAACTAAAATTGTGGAAGATATAGCGCCACATGCCGTTAATGTTGCTTCTCCATATTTTATCGGGCATATGACTTCGGCTATTCCTTTTTTTATGGTGCATCTGAAGACAATTGTAGCAGCTCTTAATCAGAATGTAGTGAAAGTTGAAACCTCAAAAGTTGTTTCGATTCTGGAAAAGCAGGTTTTGGCAAAGATACACAGACTTGTTTACAGGAAAAGTTCTGATTTTTATAACAAATATGTTCAGAATATTCGCACAACGCTTGGCTGCTTCGTAGAAGACGGCACACTTGCTAACATCACAGCATTGTGGGTCGCAAGGAACGAGCTGCTTGCTCCAAAAAACAGTTTTACTGGAGTAGAACAGGAGGGGATTCAGGCTGCATGCAGCGCTTATAATATTAACAGGTGTGTCGTCATTGTTTCAAGGCTGGGACACTATTCAATAAAAAAGGCAGGGGGCCTTTTAGGAATCGGCAATCAAAATATTATTGCCGTGGATATTGACGCAGATAACAGGATGGACCTGGGTTGCCTGAAAAAAACAATCAGAGGAATAAAACATGACGGGGCAGGGATTGTGGCGGTTGTAGGTATCGCAGGCACTACGGAAACCGGCGCCATCGATCCTCTGGCTCAGATAGGAGACATATGTTCCGAAAACAGGATTCACTTTCATGTTGATGCTGCATGGGGCGGCCCCACATTAATGTCGGGGAAATACAGTCATTTCCTCAAAGGTATCGATGCCGCTGATTCTGTTACAATAGACGGACACAAGCAGTTTTATATGCCGATGACTTGCGGCATGGTTCTTTTCAAAGACCCGTTCATTATGGATGCGGTAAAATATCATGCGAATTATGTAAACCGTTTTGGTTCTGTTGATCTTGGCATAAAATCGCTTGCAGGATCGAGGGAGGCAAACTCCCTTATACTTGACAGCGCCCTCAAGATCATGGGCAGCCAGGGATATGCTCTGCTTATTGAGCATGGGATAGAAACAACCCGCATGTTTGCCGAAGAAATTGAAAGAAGAGACAACTTCCAGCTAATCACACGTTCGGACATTAACATTCTTACTTATAGAATATGCCCATTCGATATTAAACAACAATTAGCTGAAGGTGACCCTGAGCAGATATGTATTATAAACAAAGAATTAAACAAAATAAACAGGACTGTTCAAAGGTTACAAAGGGAAGCGGGAAAGAGTTTTGTTTCAAGGACAAAGTTAAGAACAGGAAGTAAACCTGGAAAAGAAATTGTTGTTTTACGATGTGTTATAATGAATCCCATGACAAACATAAAGATTTTAAATGAAATCCTTGATGAACAGGAAGAGATATTTAAAACTAATTTTGATGGTTTCGTGAAAAGTCAAAAAATACCGTTTTCCGTCATTCCGGCGAAAGCCAGAATCCAGCCTTTGTAGGGGCGGCTTTATGCCACCAGCCAAACAAATTCGCGCGGGGGAAACCGGTTGAGATATTGTTAATCCGAAAAAAGCATTATTTGAATATCGAACAAGGAATTTCGAATGATGAAGTTTGAATTCGTTTTAAAAAGCTAAAGTGTTACAAAAATCCAAGGCAAAGCCATCTATCTCTGACCTGGTCAAAGGACCAGGTTTTTCAGGACAAAATAAAATATCGGTGATATTCAGCGTAGATTTATGACTGAATAGCTACCTTTTTTTAATAAAATCATGAGCCAGTTCTTTAATAATGGAAATAAGATTACTTCCTCTTTCACGAGCTATACGATGCGCATCATCGACTATTTGACATGCCTGTTTTTCCAGTTCTTCATACGGAGGAGTGGGAATCTGGTTTTTCTGATATTGCCATAACAAATAACGTGTTGCCAGGCTTTCTTCCTGGCGTCTAAGAAATTTCATTTTTTTCCACCCCTTGCCTCCTGCATATATGAAAAATGACATCTTCAAGTATTAATTTTGGGTTATGCCCCGAAGACTTTAGCAGCCTGTCTGCTGTGCCAAGGTGCTCAAAAGCATCAAGCAATTCATCTTTTGTATAATTTTCAGATTTTAAAAACGTTTGGAAAACAGGGTACGCCTGGCCGACACTTTTTGCTATCAAAAGATCTGTGGCCGGTTTTTTTTTCTTTGCCCTGCCTTTACCTTTTTTCTCGCTTTCATTATTAGTGTTTTTTGCAAACATGTTTTCCCAGTCTTCAAGTATGCCTAACAAAGCCATGTCATGTTTTTGGATAGCTGGCATAACAACTTTTTGAAATTGATTGTATGGAAGGCTGACATTCCAGGACTCGCCATGCTCGCTTCTCACAAAACCCTTAATCAGCAAAAGTTTTCTCATCAGATTTATAACAGACGTAAGAGCCTGAAGAGGATGTGTTGATTGAGAAAGAAGAGAATCTAAGAAAAAAAGCGCTTTTTCAACATTGCGATCTCCCATGGCATTTGTCAGCTCATATATGGGATCTGTTTTTGTGCGTTTTAAAACAGAATTAACATCATCTATTGTTATGTTGCCGCGAACTCCGACATAGCTGATCAGTTTTTCCAGATTGTTTGAAAATGCGTGAAGATCAAAGCCGGTAATCTCACACATGGCGGCAAATGTTCTTTTATCCATTTTCTTTTTGCTTTGGGCAAGTCTTATCGCCGTTCTTTCATAAAGAACAGCTTTCTGAGCCTTTTTGTCCGCCCAGCTATTCCCTTTTGGAACTGAACAGTCGATGATCATCCCGTTATTGTTAATAGCTTTGAAAAGATTTCTTCTTTTATCAACATAATCGGTTGTAATTATCAGATGGTTGCCTGCCGGAAATCCCTTTTCAACTGTATCCCCTAAAATCTTAATATTATCTTTAGCGGCAGGAATAGAAAGTTTGTTAGCAAGGCAGTAATCGATAATTTCATCAAACCATCCCTCATCGCCGGACAGGGCAGAATCAATCTTTAATATTTTACTTCTGTTTTCTTTGTTAATATCATCAAAAAAAAGATTCAACAGTCCAAGAAGACTTAAGAGATATTTTGAGGCTTTTTTAATATCCTTTATATCATACGCTTCCTTTGCTTTTTTAAGAAGAACGGCTTTATCCTGTTTTGAATAGAATATCTGCGAGTTGTTAATGACTACCACCTTACTGCCCTGCAGTAGAGGGAAGGTGTTTACCCGCTCAATCGCATCATAAATATATTCATTTGCCCCATCCACAAATTCATAGTTCAGACTGTTTAACCGATCAGGAATCAATCGATCAAGCAGCTCTTTAAAAACGCTTTCATATAGCAGTTCCTCTCCATAAATCAGATACACAGGGGCAAACTCTTTTTTATCAAGCTTTTGCGAATAATCCTTAAATTCCTTATAATTAATTTCTGTCATTAAAATACTCTTTTCCCAAACACTGATTAGTGTTTTGAACAAAAACTCACTTTTGTTTTTTTACTACGAAGAACATGAAGGACGTGAAGATAAAGAAAAATTATTCGTGCTCTTCGTGCTCTTCGTGTTCGTGGTGATTAATAATAACCGCTTAACTTAATGGGTGGAAATCGAATCGCTGGTAATTACCCGAAATAATAAGAGCTAATCCTCGGAAGTCGAAACCAGTTGTCTTGTCCGTTTTAATCTGCTTCTCTGTTTTTTAGCTGCCAGCAGGCGTTCCTTTGATGCACGGCTCGGTCTGGTTTTAATGCGAGCTTTAGGTTTTTCAGAAGCTTTTTTAATTAATTTAATCAAACGATCAATTGCATCCTGCCGGTTGCCTTCCTGTGTTCGAAACTGTCTGGCCTCGATAATAAGAATTCCGTCTTCCGTAATTCTTCTGCCTGCAAGCCGGGCCAAACGATAACGAATCTGATCAGGAAGAGAGATGGAGTTTTTTACATCAAAACGAAGCTGAACAGCCGTAGACACCTTATTGACATTCTGACCTCCAGGCCCCCCTGCTCTTATAAAACGAAGTTTAATTTCATTTTCGCTTATTTT
>JAFCZU010000687.1 GCA_019314185.1 Deltaproteobacteria bacterium
AACGTGACAGGGCTGAAATATGATATTCTTGTCACAGGCTTAAACATCCCGAAGATGAACGGCCTGGAATTGATAGAAAATATCAGGCTTCGAAATAATTGTGTTCCCATTGTAGTTTTGTCCAACACAAAAAGTGTTGAGACAGCGGTTGAGGCAATGCGGATCGGAGCTGATGATTTTGTCGCTGAAAAGACAGAGAATCTTGGGAAAATGCTTCTTTTTGTTATTGAAAGAGCCATAAAATCGAAAAGAGCTGAAAGACGCCTGCAGATATACGAATCTAATCTTCCGATATGCATGCATTGCAAGAAAATACGTTGTGAGAGGAAACACAATAAGTGTGTATGGGTTTCTATTGAAGAATATCTCAATCAAAAAATGTCGGGAGTAGATTTTTCTCACGGAATATGTCCCGAATGCATCAAAGAGTATTATCCTGATTCGTAGCCGTGAACGCTTATCCTGATTAGGATTAAAATGTTGTAACTACTCAGGTGGACAGGCTGAAGGCTGTTAGGAAAAAACGCATTTTAAAGCCATGTTTGGTGCAAAAATCAGATATTTCCGCCAAAGTACGGCAATCGTGCTCTTCTGACCCCTTCAGCTTTCAGCCTAAACAGCTTCAGCCTGACTACGTGAGTAGTTACAAAATGTTTTGATGAACAGCATACGTTTTGGACAGTGTTTATTTATTTGGACACTGTCCAAAACGTATGCTGTTCCGGATGACAAATACAATAATATTAATAAATTATGGGCAAAACACAAAAATATGCGATTGTATAATTTTAAATTAATATTTTGTATAATAAAAGCAGGTTAACAGATATATATACATAGATAAGTTAATTAACCCATAGGCATATTTTTTTGAACAAAAACACCCTCCCTACCGGTCCAACCTGACTAATAAAATCATAATTTACTACTAATACAATAAGTTATCATTTCCCCATCGTCAATACACCTTCGCTGGCATACTTCCTGCTAAACCTATGGACAGGATAAGTGCTGGGTTCAGGTCGTTTCAGCTTTCAGCTACTAATTAAACATTTTAAAACCGCCTCATTCGGAAAAGGCTTATGACGCACAAGATCTTAGTTGTTGATGATGAGGAGAACATGCAGGTGCTCTTAAAACGCGTGCTGGGCAAAACGGGTTACGATGTTGAGTGCGCAGGCTCAGGAGCGGCGGCGCTTCAACTTGCCGCAGACAGGCCCTTTGACCTGGCTATCGTCGATGTCTGCATGCCGGAGATGGACGGAATTGAGGTGCTGGAAAAGCTCAAGGTCATTAACAGGCAAATACCGGTGATTATGATATCAGCCTATCCTGCGTGGGGTAAAAAACAGATTGCAGAACGCATGGGCTGCACGGATTATTTGTCAAGGTGATTTAGTGGAAAGCGTCAGGACAATGGAAAACGAGGGCCTGCCCCGACAAATGGGTGATGTCCAGGGAAGTACCATGTACAGTAAAAGAAAACATATGCAAAAAAGGCCGCTGGGAATTACACTACTGAGTATTTTCATGCTGGCCGGTGGTATGTTCTGCATATGTGCAGGTCTTTCGGAGACTCCGGCCGGGATTCTGGGAATGGCCGTTTCAGGAACATCGGCAGTTGTGATCCATTTTCTCCATGCCGGAATCAGTTTCTATATATTTACAGGGTTCCTGAAATTAAGGAGAAGCGCATGGATTGTGTACATGATATTTTTTACCTTTGGTATTACAAATAATCTAATAACAATGATGTCGTCAGTCTCGGTCAACCAGTTGACGACTGTCATGCTCATGTGTGTGTTCGGATATTATGTTCATGGCAAAAAAGAGTTGTTTGTTAATTAATGCCCCGCCTTTTCCCGAGAGGTGAGGATAAAAAAAAGTTAATAATAGAATTAAGGAGGGAAACATAAAATGGAACATGGAGCTACAGTATCATCAGTACAACACAAGCCTTTTTCCTGGCCGTGGTGGAAAGGATCACCCGGGCAGATACCGATTGTCATACTTGGTCTTATGATTTTTTTTGTTACACTCGTTTATATAGTTCCCACGCCCCAGTATAGTTCCCACGCCCCAGAGCATGATAGACCTCGTGCAGCAGGAGAACGTCAAGGGCGCCAAGTACAAGTCAGGCACCAGCAATTTCGTGGATTCGTACAACAAGCTTACGAAAAAAAATTATACCCCGGAGGAAGTGGCCCATAAGATGATGTTGTGCGTGGCCATGCTTTTCAGCATTGCTCTTCTATGGGGCACGGAGGCGGTCTCTCTGGGGGCAACCAACATCCTGGTCGGGGTTATTATGTATCTCTATATGATTCTGCCTATCAATGAGATATCAAAAGCCTACATGAAAGATGCGGTATTCTTTATCCTGGGCGTGCTTATTCTGGCTGCTGCAGTGGGCGTAACAGGGCTTGACAGGAGAATCGGCAATGTCCTTCTCGGCAAGATCAAGGGATTGAAGGGTTTTTGTTTTATCTTCTTTCCGGTTCTGGCCGTACTTTCCGGTTTTCTTTCAGAACATGCCCTGGTTGCCCTTTTGTGTCCGATCCTGGCTCTTGTATATCTTGCCGGGGAAAAAGCAGGCTGTAACAAGAAACAGCTTCATGCCCTGGCATGCACCTTGTTTTTGGGTATATGTTTTGCCGCGAATGTTGGCGGCTCAGGATCACCTGCCGTTGGCGGCCGTTCAGCTATCATGGTAGGTTATTTCGCAGACTATGGCCTGCCCATTAGCTTTGCCCAGTGGATGATGTACGGACTGCCTGTGGTCCCGTTTCTTGCTCTGGCCTGTGGTATGTGGATATATATGGCCGTGGCTCGCAAGTCCGGGCCAGCTCTGACGATGGACCTGGGCGCTGTGATGAAAAAAGGCGTTGAGGGCATAGGCCCTATGCGGGGAAAAGAGCTTACCATGGCCTTTCTGTTTGTTGCCCAGATTGCCCTCTGGATAGGTGCCAGCGCGCTGATCGGTCTTGGCGGCGCTACCATTTTAATTGTATTTTTCATCCTTTTAACAAAATTGATGACATGGGAAGATGTCCAGCAAAGGGTGCGTTTTGATGTTGTAGGGCTATATGCAGGAGCCTGCGCCATGGGTGTTGCCCTGAAATACACGGGAGCCGGTGTGTGGATA
>JAFCZU010000264.1 GCA_019314185.1 Deltaproteobacteria bacterium
ATTTCTTTTTTGAGAAAACCAAGCTCGGAAGCAGAGTCTAACGTTTCATAAAGGAATTTATCAGCCATTTTTTTTCTCAGTTTCTATCATTTTTACAGCTTTATCAAAATCGCTCTTTTGCGCGTCATTAAATCGGATACGTTTACGATTGAACTTTTCATACTCTGATTCAGCCAGTTCTTTTGCCGTTTCATGGGATATTTTACCCCCATGTTCCAGTATTTCCCGCTCGTTTAAAGTCAGAAAGCCGTTCAGCTTTTCAATCCAGTTTTTCATATGCATGGGAATACGTTTCATTGCCTGACCTTCGGCAAAAATCAGATACTGCTCAACCAGGTTGTTCAACACCCGCAACTCTTTCTCTTCCAAATAGTTTTTGGCAATAATCACATCCTGTTTCCGAACCTTTTCACCCCGCCAACTGGTTAGTCCCATGTTCGTTTTTTTACTATCAACCCGACCGCAAATAATTTCGGCAGCAGTTTGTCCGGTTATTGCCCAATGTAATTTATTCTGTACTGTTTTGAAAAAATTGATGCTTATATCTGCTGTGGGATCGTAATCAATACTTATGGCATAAATATCGGTGATCTTTTGATAAAACCGCCGTTCGGAAGTGCGGATATCCTGTATCCGCCGTAGCAATTCATCAAAATAATCAAAAGGCTGATCAGGATTTTTCAGCCGCTCATCATCCAGCACAAATCCTTTGATAATATACTCCCGCAGCCTTTGAGTAGCCCATTGACGGAATCTGGTTGCTACATGAGATTTAACCCGGTAGCCGACGGAAATGATCATATCGAGGTTATAAAAATCTACGGAGCGGGAAACTTTTCTTTTTCCTTCTTTTTGAACTATTCGAAATTTTCGAATAGTTGGTTCCGGCAGCAGCTCTCGTTCGTTGTAAATCTCTTTTACATGATAGTTTATAGTGTTTACGCCAACCTGAAACAACTCCGCCATCAGTTTTTGCGTCAGCCAGACAGTTTCATTCTCAAGCTTTACTTCAATTTTCGTTTTTCCGCCTTCTGTTTGATAGATGAGAATTTGGGAATTGCTTTTTTCAGGAAGGTTTTCAGCCATTATACGCATCCCTGTAAAATGATCGATTCAATTTTTTGTCTGCATTGCTGACGCCAAAATCCTCGTCGTCGATTTCTGAAAGATTGACATACAATTGATTCTTATTCAGCAGTTCCGCCAACAGCTTCTTTTGTTTATCCAGCCCGTTTTCTGCTTTGCCGATTTCAACAAAGTTACCGACCGTTTCTTCCGGCATTTCCGGGTTGACATACCAGTTAAGGAATGAGTTTTCGGCAATGTTTTTCCATAGTTCGACAAGTTCTTTTGATGTTTTGGAAGCCTGAATTTTATCCATAAAGACTTCGTTGTATTTCATCAGTTCGCAGTAGATGAAGTCGCCGCCGCCCTGCCAGTTGACAGATTTTGAGATGCCGCCGGTGTCATATTCCAATCCTTCAAACAGTTCACCGTCTTTTTTGACCTTTTTGCCGATCACTTTTTTCAATCGCTCAACCGGAATACTATCAACATAGTCCAACTGCTCAACACCTATGTACCGTCTTCCAGTTTTATGCGCTACAGCGGCGGTTGTCCCGCTGCCAAGATGGAAGTCAAGGACCAAATCGTCCTCTTTTGTTGTGTATTCAATCACCCGTTGCATAAGTAATTCATTTTTAGGATAGGAAAATGCTTTTTCGCCAAAAAGCTCAACAATTTCATCAGTTCCTTTTTTATTCATGGTATTTTTTAAAAGATCATCCATGACTTGGTTTAAAAAGTCAGATGACACATAGGATTTATCAAAGTCTTCTCCTTTTCTTTCGATTTCTTCCGATTTAAAGACCCTCATAGCAGGTTGCTTAATATTCAAGAAATCATAATCTCCTGGGAATACAATTTTTTTTCTACCCAGATATTCACCAACAGATTCTTTTGTTACCCCCCAACAGCGATTAGGGTTAACCGGAAATTCTTCTCCATTTTTTGAGTTAATAAGAGTAAAATTTGAATTCGGTCTTTCGAGAATTGATCTTTGAGTGGTAAGGTCAGTTAGCCGCCATTCATCGTTGGGAAAATCATCTGATTTATAATATTTCCTTTCAACGGTTCTTTGGAATAATTCTTTGGATTTTGGCGACTTATTTGCGTAAACAATCATCCAATCAAAATCTTGTGAAAGTTTGTAAGGCACATCGCTTTTTCCACTTCTCGTTTTTCTTGGTATAGTACCTATGAATGAATCTCTGCCAAATATATCGTCCGATAGAACCTTGAGGTAGTGAAGTTCATCATCACCAATATGAATAAATAGAACACCATCATCTCGCAGTAACTTTTTTCCAGCTTCCAACCGGTTCTTCATAAAAGTAAGCCAAGATGAATGATTAAAATTGTTATTGTAGCCAAAGGAATCATCTCCCAAATTATACGGAGGATCAATATAAATCAGCTTCACCTTGCCCCTGAACTGTGTTTGCAGCGTATGCAACGCCAGCAGGTTATTCCCCTTGATAATCAGGTTTTCCTTTATCGTGCCGTTTTCATCCCGATTGATTTCGGTAACTTTCTGCTCTCCGTCCGTCGTGTATCTTTTCCAGTTTGTTAGAACTTTCGGGTCGAACATCCTGTCAATTTCATCCTGCGCCAAAATCTCATTAAAGAATATCTCTTTGCGTTTTTCCTCTTCTTTTGTCTGCCCACCTTCCAGCACGCAATCCTTGTAAGGCCAGACAAGAGAAACTTCACCCCGTTCACGCAGAAATTTACCGTCAATATTCAAGCCTATCTTGTTGCGGAAATGGGTGTATGAATTGGCAAGGAAGTTTTTGTCGAAAATATATTCAATAAAGGTGTTGATATTAAAAATCCAGTGTTCTTCAATCTCATCAAAGAATTTTTTCTTTATATCCGGTTTTAAAAGCAGCAGCTTCACCAGATCACGGTCAATTTTCCATGCCCGGTCAATCACCGCCGCCTTGACCAGTTCACCCTCATCATCCACAAAACGTGAATCTGTTTTTAATATCTCAATCAATTTTTCATTAAAGCTTTTTGCCATTATTCATTCCTTACATGGTTATTGTTTGCCCGCCCAACGAATCTGTAGAAAAAGTCCAAAATAAATAGTAAAGGTTAATTTCTATCAAGCTTAAAATCCTGATTTTATTGATCTCATATTTTGCGAAAATTCCTCAAAATTACTTTTCTACAAGCTCAACGTCCCGCATAACCGGATGGTAAAGGAGCGCAGCGGATTACCATTCCGAGTTCATGCGGTTGTTATACAGCTATATCATTCTGAATATTGGCATAAAAGAATGCTCTATAATTCGCCAATTGCTACCTGGTTCTTCTCTGAGCACAGGATTCCCTTCACTGTCTTCGTGGATCATTCTCACGCTGAACTTTTCGGTCAAAATCTTATCCCTATGGTTAAGTGTAACCTCAACTGTGATTTCTGTAATTGCAGATGCTTCATCTTTGATTTCTAAGAGTTTGTACCCTTTTAATGATTTCCCTTGAAAGTTCAGCCTAACTTCGCCAGCTCTTTTGCTCAATGGATAATCACCGAATGCCTTCATTAAGCCCGCCATTTTTCCATAATTATTAGTTGACCAATATTGAAAGAATTGCGCTAATTCTCTTTCAGGAGTATGACTTCCAAACTCTTCGGGCATCCCATATGCAGGAAAATCTTTGTCAGGATTAAGAGCACGAGGTCTCCAAGCCTCTAATTTCTTTTTTTGCTCTTGAGTCTTGGCATAAGACTTAAGAACCTCAAGAAGACTCTGTTCTGGCTCTTTCTCTTTTGGAACTTTTTTACCTTGTTTAAGAGCCATAGCCCAATCTCTGATGGTAAATAAAGTTGCCCAGGTTTTTGCGGCAACAACCTTATTGGCATACCCAAGGTCACGACCATGAAGAATTCCATGCCGGTATGGTACCGTTATTGTTTCAGTGTTTGTTTTTTTTCGGGGACTGTTAAAAAGCTTGGATAATTCTTGAAGGCCGTTGCTATGAGCAGCTATTGAATCCCATACAGTTAAATCGACACCCTGAGCAAAAAAGCCTTTTTGTTCAATATCGTTGACTATGCCATCGATGATTGTCAAAACCACTGGCACACAAGCATGGTAACGCCCCGCCAGATAGTCTTCTTTGGCTTTTTCGGACAAGTCATATCGTGGTCGATACTCTTCAACGCCTTTCATGAAGGTCAATCCCCACTTAAGGGTTTCTTCATTATAATGTTCTACTAGCAGGTTGTTTGCTTCATCAAATTGACCTTCGTCAGCTAAGTGAACTGCCTCCTTCATTAACTCAAAATTTAGAGATTCGTACGCAACCCATCCTGATTTAGAAAAGTGTTCATTAAATCGATCTGGCATATTTATCAATTCTTCGGTTTTTTTAGAAAGATCTGGAAATTTCTTAAAGGCTTCCGATATTTTATCATTTTTAATTCCGATTTTATTAAAAAAAGAGACTACTTTTGATAGCGCCTCAAAGCCTTTCGTATTGTTGAGTAACTCGGCGCAGGTTGGATTGTCTTTTATTTTTTTATTATCTGACATATTTGTTCGATGCTATATAACCTCTCATGACGCGCGCGGGGTTACCTCGTCGCCGTCAATGCGATTGTTATGCGGTATAAAGGTTAACGACTGCTCATCAACTGTAGGCTTTTGACTCTTAAGAGTCATTCAACCCAGTTATTATATGAGGATTTGGATAGTGTCCTCTATCAGAAATTGGTATACGGTAAATAACAAAACGTGATATAGCCCCGCTTCTTCTCTGGCTATAGCTGCCGAAATCAACGCGAGGCTTCGTCCCGTAAACACTTATATTTTTTAACTAGTATCTCGCTTGATGAATCTTATTAACAGCACCCTTATAGAACTCAAAATCCAGCGTTTTCTTTATGCGAACTACAGCTACTGTGTAGGAAAACTTACTAGCCCTACCACCAATTCCTTTTTCGTATCTTTGCAGTTTAACGAGCACCAGTAAATCCGAGTTTCGTGTGGTTAACACGTCTCTCAACAACTCTCTAGAACACATAAGACAGTCGCCTGAGTAGGATGCTTCATCTTCATATTTGTTCTCGTAACCCCACGCATCTGAATGCGCTATTGGCTTGCCAGAAGAATTCTTCCAAATTCGCCTAAATGGATCATCAGTTCCGAGAGAGAAGGTTTTGGCAATATTTTCTGCAAAGTGAGGACGACTCAAAGCGCAAATCGAACCAAGAGGATCATCTTCATCAAGTCTGCCTTCCGAGGAAGGACAGACAACCCAAGGAACATAGTCTTTCTTATTGCCCCTAAGGTACTCATCTTCATCCTCATATTCGTTGTGCGTTGGAAGCCACACAAAAAAGGGTTCCTCCTGGATCATTTGTTTTACCAAAGCCTTAGCCTTTCTAGGTGCCACCAAGGCAGAACTTATGTGAACCTTGATGTTGTCGGACGAACTCCAATTTCCTTCGACAACAACCTCCTTAATCAAACCAGAACCTATACCAACCAGATTCAATATCTTGGCTTTGGCTCCGGTTATAACGAGGCCATCCTTGCCTTCTTCGAGCAGATTTACGTTAACACTAAGGGGCGGCCTGTCCATACCGTCCGACAGCCATAAGCCGTCCTTTCTGGTGAGCAAGCTCCTATTCAGCCAATCTGTCCATGGGTCATCGTAGTACCAATCGTCTGTTACTGGATACTGCCCAAGGAGTCGACCAGCCACCAGGAATAGCGCGTGCCATCCAAGCTGCTGGCCATAGGAGTGATACCTGGAAGTCATTCTTCCCAGACGATTCCAGCGGCTTACTTCGCGACCACCTGTATCGTGCATGCTTGTT
>JAFCZU010000688.1 GCA_019314185.1 Deltaproteobacteria bacterium
TAGTTACGTAATGCAGCAAGCAGCTTATCAGTGCTTATTTTTGAAACGGTATTTGCAACCTATTGATTTATTTAGAATCAAAAATTGTGCCAAATTTTGATGCAATCGCCCTGAATAGAAGATTTATCGGCATTGACATCGATAATCGTTCGATAGAGACGGCCAAAAAAAGATTTGTCGAGATTGTCGAGACTGAAAATATGATAAAAACCGATGCCCTGGCAATATGATGTTTAACTGTTTTGAGACTTTCAATATTATTATCCTCTCTTTTTCACCGACAATATTGGAAGGACTTACTTTTGATGGCATACGCTTCTTTGGAATGGTTTTTCTAAAAAGTATTCCATCAACAACAAATCCATAATGTTCAGACAATTCAGCATCCCATTTTATCAGTAATTTATTGAGCGTGTTCCTGAACTACTTAAATTGTAAAGCGGAGTCCTGTTTTATCGAGATTTTCCTTTTCGCATTTGACACTAATTGGACGATGGATGGTGGATAAGTTGATGATTATACTATACTATTATACTATGCTGCCAAGAAATTTACCCTTTAAGTAAAAAGCGGGATAGGGCATTATACAGATGTGGCGAATTAAATATAATATCGCAACTGTCAGAGAATAAGGCTGAATGTTTGATTTATAGCAGCTGTACGTAACGGGCTAATCAGCCGCGCGGCTTTTTGCGTCGGCTGAATTAGCCTTGTTATACGTTAATTAACCATAAGGTTTTTGGATATCCCTTGGGTAATATCCCTCTAATTCTTCAGGATAAACACAGAACAATTCAACATTGTCGTATGCTTCCACCCCTGTCAAATCTACTAACCAAATTTCTGCGAAACCTGTTTCATAAAGATCGGGTAAGATATCTGGAAGGATGAAGTACCTTAATTCAGATAGTGGAATATCCGTGAGTTCAAGAAGAAGTATCGTGGAACTAGGGAGCGCCCCACCAGGGTTATTCCGTTTTATTTCCTTTTCAGATGCCACTCTCTGGATCATACACAGAGCATTATCAACTGACATATAATCTTTTTTCTCAATTATTTTATCATACTGAATGTCATTTGGGTGACCTCTTCTTATTTTTGATAATTCAATCCCAATCTGGCTACCATCTTTTCTGGTAGCTATAAAATCCGGCCTTTCAGATGATTCAACACTTTTGAATATTTCGCAAATTATGCCTTCATAAGCTTCTAAAAAATAGCTGAGAGATTCTGCTTCGCTTTCTTTATTTATACGCTCATTTGTATATTCCATGATACTTTACTTTGGTGCAAATATTATTCTTTAAAAATATTCTCTATTTTTGCTCGTATTTTTCTTGAATGCTTCTTACTAATTTTGGCTATTCTTTCTACCTTTTGCTAAAATGATCGCTCATTTTCTGAATTATGTTGTCATCTTCCCAAAATTGCTTAACAATTAGACCATATGTTGGTTTACCTTTTTCATATACACAAAAACCGTATATATAACCTTTTTCATCAACGAAATTATTTGCAACTGCCTCTGATATAGGCCAATCAGCCTCCTTGATTCCGTCCCACGGACCTTTAAATAATACTTTGTAAGATTTTCTCGCGAGATCTTTTTTAAATAATTCATCCATTTGTTTTGGGGATAGCCACATCTCTTTTCTATTCCCGTGTGTATCATAGCCGGATAGATGATATTCTATTGTATCATCCGGCTTGATTTCATCTGTGCTATTCGTTGACTCTATATTAGATTCAGGGTCTGGCTCATAATCTCTTAAACCATCGCGTACGCAAAATGCTTGTATATCTGATTCTAATGGTAAATCACCTTCGATAAGTTTAAAATTATCTTTTATTCTTTTCCAATTTCCAATAAAACCCATCAGCAACGAATCAACCATCATCTGCAATTGAGGGCTTATACTTACGATTCCAGTTTTTTCGCCATCGCCAAAATCTCCCATATCAATTTCAAAATTATGAATATTTTCTCCCAACCAGCAATGAAGTAATCTTGCCGAAACAGCACTTACAGGTAATGTTCCTACGTACATATTTGGGGTATGCTCCTGAAATACTTTTCCATATTCTTTAACTTCTGCCACCGCATATTCACCCCAATCTCCGGTGTTAAAACATTCATAAACCCATTTCTCGATTCTTTCAGCTTGAATGTTTGGGAATAAATTTCTAACTACCTGTAAATCTAAAGCGATTGCTGCAAGGGACAAATCAAGATTGGCCATTTTTTCGTGTTCTAATACAAATTGGTCCTTAAAGATGTCTTCCAGATCTTCATGGATTGCTTGCCATGCAGATGGAGCTTCATTCATGATAGATCCAATAAAATGTAAAGCTGCTTCTTGCTCGGTTAGCTTTTTCTTAAAAAGTGGCATCTTATCTCCCCACCTTTATGGTTTTGAAAGTCTTGTCACGTATAACGCTTCGGTTAAGAGGCTGGCAAAGGAGCGCAGCGGATTTGCCAGTCCAAAAAGTGCGCTTTTTGAAGACGCACTTCCTACCCCTTGTTCAAAAAAAGATATTTTCTTATATGCAGAATATGCAGATACACCGGGCTTGTCCAACAACCGGATAAGATTGTGTCCTTATTCGTTATGTTTTTCTTATTTGATCAAGAACCACACGCATGGTCTTGAAGTCATTTACATCAAGACCTTTTGGAAGCCCCGTTTTAATTAATTTTTTGAAACTTCCTTCTAATAATAACTCCGGATATTTAACAGAAAACCAAATAGTAAATAATTTTGCTTCTGGGAACATTGCACCAGTAAGAGCTTCAACAAGAAAGCAACCTTCAAATATCAATATTTCGGTTATCCAAGGGTCAAATTCAAACTCCGTGTCCGGATCACGATTAGCGTGTTTAAAGAAATTCTGAGCATCATTAATTTTCGCAATCCATAACCAACCGTATGGACTGCGATTGGATCTCTGCACTCAAAGAAGAGATAAATAGCTTCTTTTAGCTGCGAAATTCCAGCATCCAATTTAGTTATCTTCATGTTTACCTCCAAAAACAGTGGATGGAATCCGCAGCCTTGTTATGTTTTTTTCAAAAGCACCAATTCATATAAATGCTATTTCAACGTTGTCTCAAATTCAAATGTGTGGATATCATTACCAGTTTGTATTGTAAGCTTTAGTTTACCAGAACACGACGGGAAAGCCATTCGCACCCTACCTTCATGTGTAGTATTCTCGGAAATTGTCTGTGCTTTAAGAAGGCTTTGAGCAAAATTTTGAAGCTCTTGATTTCTTCGT
>JAFCZU010000265.1 GCA_019314185.1 Deltaproteobacteria bacterium
TTTTATGAAAAACTCCATTTTCACATAGCTCATGCTTTTTTTTACCGGGCAATTAGACTAACCGGCAAACCCGAGTTTTCTACCATTTATCCCGGCCAACTGACTCAGGAAGGAGAGAGCTTATGCGGAAAGGCGCTATTTTACATTGATAGAGTGTTTAAACAGGCCTCAAGGAAAAATCTTCCCGAAAATTATCTCGCATCTTTAGCGCTTGGTATTGAAATGAGCGCAGCGCATCTTATTGGAGACGTCAAACGTGCAGATAAGGCAGCCAAAGACCTATTATCAGTAAGACCTATTATGCGAAATGCTGCCCGCTACGTCCTAATGCGTGCAATACATTTTGCTCAGGCAACTCTTGAAGAAGTTTCCAATTATTTGGCCAATGACTACCCTGACAGGTGGTGGGCATTTGAAATAGTAGCCCTTTTAGAGGGAACGTATCTGAAAAATGACGAAGCTTCATGGGCGGCTTTAAAAAAGACTATCGCGCTGGTCGCTTCCAGGGAAGAAAAAGAAAAGGTGGCAAGAACGGCTTTGGATTTAGGGTTTGAGCTTGGTCGGCAAGATGAAACACTTGCAATTGTTTATGACCTTTTGGAAACAGACAATGATTTGCGACGGTTGTTGGAGGCCAAATATCAGTATCAGATAGGAAATATTGCAAAGGCGAACGAATTATTTTCCGCCCTTGAAAAGGAGAATTTTCCGCCCGATATTTGTTATGAAATCAAATTTCTGCGAGGAAGGCACTACATTAAGAAAAAAGACTGGGGAAAGGCTAAGGAATTCCTTGAAGCATCAATTAGGCTTGTTCCCAACCCCATTGTCATGAGGGATCTGTTGAGAGTGTACATGCAACTCCAAGACAATGTCAAAGCCTTGTCTATGGCCGAACAGATCGAAAAAGTTGGTGAGGATGATGAAATGGTAACCCATGCCAAGGCTTGGGCTGCTCGCAATCTTGGACATTTTCAAATTTCAGAGGAGGCGTGGCAACGCTTGAAAGAGTATGTCCAAAAACCCGATTATGCTTACGGTCTGGCTGAAGTAATATTTTTACGCGGCAACCCGAGCAAAGCCCTTCAAGAGCTAAAACGATTCATTCAATGCAATGATGAAACTGATCCGGCATGCCTGTCTCTTGCCTGTTCGATTCATGAATCGGGAGATGAGTTTCCAGAGGCTTTCCGTCTCTTACATAACTGTTATGATAAGATACAAAATAATCCACAGTTATTGATGAAATACATGGATCTTGGCTACCGCGTTGACCAGGAGGAGAGTGCCAACAAAGCATTAATGAGGATTGAAGCGCTACGCCAGGAAGGCAAGGTTCCCGAAGAAGCCTTTTTCAGGCTGGATCTGAACCAGGTACTGGAAATGTTCAAGCAAAGACGTAAAACTGCACAAAAAATAAATGACCTATACCGGTTGGGAAGATTTCCCAGGCTCATGGTCTGCGATCACAAAAATATGCCTCTATATCTTGACTGGGCAGTAAGAACTCAGACTTTATTGCTTCCCGATGACTCTGGAGAGTGGATTGATTTCACCACTTATGCCACTAACAGTATGCGCATTGAACGAGTCAAAGAGCGTAACCAGTTGTCTATTATAACTGCACCGCCTGATGCAACTGAGATCGTTATTGACTACCATGCCCTGATCACTGTGCATCGTCTGGGACTTATTGATACAATTCAGAAGAGGTATGAAAAAATATATTATCCTCATGTTCTGGAAATCATCTGGACAAATGACCAACGCCGCTTCGGCCATCATCAGCTTTCTAAGGAAAAGGCTTACAGGGCACTCGACAAAAAGCTCACAGCGAACCAAATCAACGAAATGACCGCCCCTACCCCTTTTGAAACGGAGGATAAAGAAAAAGATACGCCCACAAAGCGTAATCTGCGCTTGGCCCGCCTTGAAAAGATGCTGGTGATTGACGCTTTCGTAAAAGAAAAGGAATTGGCTGATTTTGAGGATATCACTATTATTCGACTTTTACAGGTGGTGGATTGGCTTTATGCAAAAGGAAAGATTGGGGAAAATAGAGTGCGGGAACTTAACGCTGTCTGCCATGGAGAGCCGATAATAGTAAAGACTGATGGCCACAAATTGATCGAAGACGCCTCCCGGCTTCTGGTTAGCGAAACCACTCTCGAGTTGATGGAACAATATGATTTGAATCAGCATGTACTTGGACTGGGCAAGCAGATCGTAATAGAAAACTATACAGCTCATTATATCCGCCAGGTCGTTTTGGAGATTGATTTTGGTCAAGAAGTTGGGAAATGGCACCGAGACCTTTCAAAGTCGGTGAGAGATTCCAATATTTTTGAATCCGTCCATCCTGATATAGATCCAAAAGACCGTGTCCTTCTTGACACCCCCTATTATGAGGGCAGTGTCTCTGCAATCAAATATGCGGCAAAAACCGGGCTGTTTTTACTTACCGATGATCGCATGATCCAGATGATACGTGAAAAAGAATGGGTGAACCGACAATTCGGAACCGACGCCCTCCTGACGGACCTTTTTGAAAATGGAAAAATTACTATAGATAAATATGCCAATGGCTTTCTCCAGCTCTGCCGGTGGCGTTACCGCTTCTTGCTTCCAGATGTGCGTATTCTGGTGTTTCTTGCAAGGCAATATAAGAAAAAACCTCTTGGCAAGCCGTTAAACGAAATTGCAAGTTACGGGCGGCAATGCATGGAGGACACGGGGCTTTTTTTGGGACCTGAACCAATTGTGCCATCCCTGCCGCTTGGCATAAAATTTCAGATGGCCTGGGTGGAACGTTGGATGGCATTTCTTGCAACCGTATGGCAGGATGACGATTTTACCCGTGAAAACCTTGAGCAAATAACACGCAAAGTATATGAGCAGGCCCTTCCATGCCCCCCAAAAGGCTTGAAAGAAGAAATCCGTGAAAATTATTCAGGGCTTGAGGATAAATTTATTTTTGGAAAGTTATTCATCCTTGCCGTTGAAGCAGACACTCCCGAAAAACTGCATGGCTTGTTCAGTCAGACGTTCCGAAAACTTGGATATGATGAAAAGAGGCAGATGGAAGAATTAAACGAACACTTAGAGCGGCTTTCGGAATACCAGGAAATTGACCTTAGGACAATTGGCCGGGCAATGGTGATTCCAATTTTAATGGCGTTTTATGGAAAAAGAGAAAGTTATCCTGTGCCGCCACTACTCCACTTGATTATGCAAAAATTCGGCCTGCTTAATGAGGACCAGGATACCATGCAAAACATCGAAGATGACAGGGAAGTCGGGGGGCGTAGATTCGATGAGCTGGCAGATCTTATCGTTGTTCAGCAACGCCTGCCGGAATATAAAGCTGATAGACCTTTTATCAAGGTGCCGCCTGCCTCAAAGAAGCCCGGGCTTGTTTTTGTACCTCATGAGCTTATCCAGGTCGATTCCACAAAGCTTCGCATAGCCGCATTAAATGACATTCTGAAGCACGGTGAAGTATCAGCATTTACAAAGACTTTGGTCGAAAACAAGGCGGAAAACATTAAATCAGGCAAGGCTGTTACATGGCGTCCTGCGGCAGCCGAAGTTGCGGATGCTGTTTTGAAGGATTTTTCATATGCCCGCTCACTGTTTGTCAAAGCCATGCCTTTGACTCCTCCCAGGAAGGACTGGATTGATGCGGCATGGTTAAACCTTTTACGCACGAACCTTGATTCTGTCTGGAGCGAGGTTCCGGGGATTATTTCCAAACGCTGGTCTGAAAAAGATTTACGCGAAAAACTTTACGATGCCCTTGAGTCAGAAAAAAATAAAGAGGCTAAGGAAAGAACTAATGCCATATCAGATGCCCTTGATTGGTATATGATTCACGTTGGGTTTGTCCCTTTTTGCCCGCCATGCGATTCCTGGAGCATTATAAACAGGGTTCTCGGCATCGGAAAAGATAGCGGAAAGGGTAAAGTGCCGGATAGCTCAGGTGTGTGGCTTAAAGTGCAAAAATGGGTCAAGGACAAACAAGATCCGGTGGCGTATGTTATTGCTTTACAAATGGTTTTAAACGAACGTCGTTCGGCACGCGATGAACAAAAAAAGCAGTTTTTCAGCAAAGAGTTTTTTGATTTTTTAAATAATATTCTTACTGTACTTATCACACCAGAGGATAAAACCGGAGACACTAAAAAAGATTTAAAGCTAAAATGGATTCAGGTTGCCTGGGACATACGCGTTTTGCTTGCTCGTCATTATTTGAGTTATATTGACTTAAATGTTCCAGACAGCATGGACGATAATAAAAGAGTACTCACCGCCTGGTGGATGGCCAAAGAAGTAACCTCGGCCCTATCTGACTCGATGAAGCATCTTACAAGAGAAGATCAAATAACCGCGATGGAAAGAGATGCAACTCAGGCTATCGAAAAAATTACGGAACAAACTATGATCATGCACTCTTTCTCAAAAACCGAAAGACCGTTGTCACCCACCCGTTTTTGTACTGTTTCCGTGGATGCATTGCCGACCTCCGCGACGTTGGCCCTCCTTATGCCCAGTTTACCTGATGATCCTGATGTGTGCAACTGCTTTGCAGGAATGATAAAGCCCACCAATGCCCTTTTTGCTGATATTAGGAACGAAATTATTGAAAAACTTCGCATGCAGTTGCCTTCTGGGCTGGGGCAATTGAGCTCAAAAAAGGATGGGGCATCACGAATATTGTGGAATATCCCGCTTTTTGCATCAGTACCTGCTTTTTTAAAGGAATATTACGGCAACAAAATTGAATACCTGGGTAAAGATAAAATGACTGTTTTAGGTCTTGCAGGAGAAATCGCCGCTTCTCCCCAAACGGATCAAGGACAATGATGGGCCTGTAGCCGCTACTGTACTGGCGGCACTTTACGTTTATTTATGTACACACGGCAAAATGCCCGAGGGCGCAAAGGTGTTTGATGACAACCCGATGTTGGCAAGAGATATGAGCAGGTTAGAAGAGCCTTTCAATTGGCATTGTCTGTTGAGGCTCATCACAATCCTGAACCAGTTGCAGTCCTGGAGGGATTTCAAATGGGCAGGGATAATCTCAAAATTGCTTCGGGATGTTGACTACTCCAGGATATCTGAACCTTCAACGATTAAACATGTGGTGTCAGGCATGATTTCCATGGTGCTGTTGGGTGTGGATTATGCTCTGTTAAAGCCGATCCTTGTTATGAGTGTCTCTGATAAGAACGTCCACAACGCATTAGGTCAGATCAAGCAAGGGCTCTCCTATTCATTTTCAAAGTTGCCTGGTTCGTACCGGGAAATTGCACGAAAAATTTTATCTGATCTCAAAGACATTCCTATCCCCGAAAAAGCAACAGATATCTCAGGAGGTAATGATGACAAATGAACAAAATAATAGCCCGAATTTCCCAAGAATATATACATTACACTCCCAGAAAGGAGGCGTTGGCAAGACATCAATTGCCATAGCCATTGCCGGTCTTGCAGCGATCCACAACGATAAAAAGACTCTCATCATTGATGCGGACTTCACAGGGACCAGCTTTCTGGATATTCCCGATATGATCGTGGACGACAAAAAAGAATATTTCAACGACTTCATATTAGCCAAGCCATCCGAATTTGAAAAATATACCCCTATTACCTCTGGTAAAATCAATGAGAGAATCAACGAAACCAGAAATAAATTCTGTTGGAATGTTCCCGATGGTGACGGCAAGATTTTTTGTATGCCTGGAAGTGCGCTTGTTAAGGACATGAAAAAAATTATTCCCCTTATTTCTCAGGAAGACCATTTAAGATTTTTTCGGCACAGGCTGGAAGACATACTGATAACCGCAACCATGGCAGGGTTTGAAGTGATCATCATAGATCATTCCCCCGGACTTTTGGGTCTGTCAAAATCATTCCTGTTTATGGTTGTTGATCAGGCTGTCAGCCATTTCAATGAAGAACGTCATCCCCACGGGCCGACACGGTTAGATCGGTTATATCGAGCAACAGAAGCAGATAATACCCGTATATCAGCATATGCAATCTTTGTGACTACCTTTGAAGCCGTTGATTACAGGGCATTATTCCCCTCTCTTTCGTATTTTCTTGATGAAAAGGGGTCTTTTAAATCCTCTCAGAACTTTCATGGACACTTAGACATGATATTTAATAAGGCACCTGGGCAACCTTTCGATGCTACAACCGAGATTCCCGAAGTTTTCGAAAAGATAAAAACTTTACCGGATGGTCGAAATGTCCATAATACCCTCATCGACTATTTTGATGATAGAGCAAAAGATGTTGGAGCCGAAGCCGCCGAATATATAAAGGGTTTTGATATGGCCAGGATTCTTGGAATCATAAAAAATCTCAAAAAAAAACAAAACCTTGGATCCGCCGCTGAATGGGAGAGGTGGTGCATGCACGTAAGCAAAACTGTGCGATTACCAGTTGATCTACGTGAAAAACAATTGCCTGTAATGAGCAGACCATGAAAAAAATAATTCTCAAGGATACCCTGTTCTGGGATTGGATGGATGGAGATAACAAGTACAATAAGGCAGGCCTGGTTGGCTATACGGATAGGATCGTAGAGCTGATTGGGCACACAGACTACCTGTC
>JAFCZU010000266.1 GCA_019314185.1 Deltaproteobacteria bacterium
CTTACCTGAAGGAATTTCCCGGATATTACAAAACTGCCGATGCGGGCTTTATCGATGGAGAAGGATATATATACGTTATGACCCGTACCGATGATATTATAAATGTTGCCGGCCACCGTCTTTCCACTGGTGCCATCGAAGAGGTATTGGCCGATCATCCTGAAGTAGCTGAATGTGCTGTTCTTGGTGTTGATGATCCACTTAAAGGACAGGTTCCCATTGGATTCCTTGTGCTAAACGCCGGTGTTACACGCAATCATGATGAAATTATAAAAGAAGTCATTCAGATGGTCAGAGATAGAATCGGACCTGTAACATCCTTTAAGACCGCCACTGTTGTAAAACGGCTCCCAAAAACACGTTCAGGAAAAATCCTGAGAGGCACCATCCGGAATATTGCAGATAACAGGAGATATAAAATGCCGGCCACAATAGACGATCCTGCTACACTAAATGAAATAGAAGAAGCTTTGAATTATATTGGATATGGAAAGGCAAGAAAGTAAAAAGCAGTTATTAGCCATTAGCTCTTAGCTGAATGTGTTATCTGTTTGATTTTTTGTGGCCGTTCACGGCTTGAAACTTGAAATTAGAAAGTAGAAATTCGAAAGAGATGAAACGAGTTTATGAGTTGGATGTATACAAACTGGCAGAAGCCCTATCAGAAGAAAAGTTTTACCTGAGTCAAACGCTATAGAATAGAAAGCAATAATTATTTTTGGTAAAATCGACAATCCGGAGTCTTTGAAATGAAGTTCAGATTATTAATAATTATTTTGTGTGCTTATGCTGTTTGCAATGCAACCTCGGCAATAGGCGAAAACTGCCGCACTGATAAAATATTTCCAACCCTGGATGAAATTATGGCCAAAGTGGAAGACAAGTACGCTGAAAGCGGTTTCTCCGCACATTTTGACCAAATATCAACCATAAAAGCAATGGAAATAACAGATACTGCTTCGGGCAAAGTATTTATCAAACCTCCTGGCATGATGAGATGGGAATATGAAAAACCTGATAAACAGATTATTATTTCAAACAACAAAAAATTATGGGTTTACAGACCGGAGGATAATCAGGTTATGATCGGAAAGTCTCCATTTTTTTTCGGCAACGGAAAAGGCGCCGGTTTTCTTTCAGACATAAAACTTATAAAACAAAAATTTAATATTATCCTCGAGAAGGAAATGGCAGACAATTCCTATATACTAAAACTTCTGCCAAAAGATAAAACTTTCGATATTTCGGTCATATATCTGTCGATTTCAAAAAACAGTTTTAATATTATTCAAATAATAACATATAATTCATATGAAGATAAAACACTAATTGATCTGAAGAACATCCGATTTAAACAAGTTATTGAAGATTCTATGTTTTCTTTTAAAATACCTGAAGGAACCGATATACTGCGTCTTGATGAGTAGTATCCATCCACAAATGGCATCTTTCGGCCGTTGGCGGCGTCCTCACTTTTTTGCAATCCTCGGAATAAACGCACTATGCCTGTGGTTGCAAAAACTCTCGAGCCTTGCCAGGAACCAAAATCTATCACTTTTGGATGGACGCTAAGGGCTCACTCAAAAATAACTTCACATTTTATTGAGCAAACCCTAAGTAGAAAAACATAGGATGATAAAAAGGGAGACACGAAGATGAAGGAAAAAATAAAAGAACTGCTTAAAAAAAGAAATGCAATTATGCTTGCGCATAATTATCAACCGCCGGAAATACAAGATCTTGCAGATCTTTGCGGAGATTCGTTGGAACTAAGCATTAAAGCATCACTTACCGGTGCTGAAACCATTCTGTTCTGCGGAGTGACATTTATGGCGGAAACAGCTTCAATCCTGTCCCCTGAAAAAACAGTGCTCCTCCCGCGTAAGGACGCTGGATGCCCTATGGCCGACATGATAACACCAAAACAGCTTAAAGAAAAGCTTGGTAAGCTTCCTTCCATGCCTGTTGTAACTTATGTTAATTCCTCTGCATCCGTTAAGGCCATGTCAACTATTTGTTGCACTTCCGCAAATGCCGTTCAAGTAGTAAACAGCTTGGAAGAAGAGGAAATTCTAATGGTTCCTGACAGGAACCTCGCCCAATACACAGCCTCAAAAACAAACAAAAAAATCCATTTATGGGATGGATTTTGTCCTATTCACAACAATCTTACGGTCGAAGATGTCCTGAGAATAAAAGACAAGCATTCAGATGCTGTTTTTATGGCTCATCCTGAATGCCGGCCGGATGTACTTGAACTGGCCGATACGATTACAAGCACTTCTGGAATGATTAAATATGCGAAAAGGTCTGACAGGTCTTCATTTATTGTGGGAACGGAAACAGGTATGATTTATCCCTTAAAAAAAGCAAACCCTGATAAAAAGTTTTATCAGGCCTCTGAAAGCATGCTGTGCCCTGGCATGAAAAAAATTACCCTTGAAGATATCATAAAAAGTCTTGAAACAATGGAAGGAGAGATTAAGGTGCCGGAACAAATCCGGCTGCCTGCCCTAAGTGCGGTTCAAAGAATGATAGACCTGTCTTTATAGTAGATTAGTCGAGTAGTCGAGTTGGAAATTGGTCGAGTCGTTAACCACTCGACTAACCAACAAGTTCATCAGGAATATCGGCATTTGTGTAAGCCTTTTGCACATCTTCACAATCCTCAAAGGTTTCCATCAATTTAATCATCTGCTCCGCCTGTTTTCCTTTCAGAGACACTGTTGACTTGGGAAGCATTGTAATTTCTGCGTCAAGATATGGAATCGATGCCTTATCAATTGCATTTTTTATTGATTCATAATCTTTTGGTTCAGCGATAATTTCAAAACTGCCATCATCTTCACGAACATCTTCTGCGCCTGCATCAATGGCGATTTCCATAAGTATTTCCTCGTCAACAGCATGTTTCTCAACTACTATATAGCCCTTTTTGTCAAACATCCATGAAACACATCCGTTTTCACCGAGATTCCCGCCGCCTTTATTAAAAATATGGCGGATATCCGCCACTGCCCTGTTTTTGTTGTCTGTCAGGGATTCAATAATAACTGCCGCGCCGCCTGGACCATATCCTTCATAAACAATCTCTTCATAATTTATACCCTCAAGCTCACCGCTTCCTTTTTTTATTGCTCTTTCAATATTATCCTTGGGCATATTTTCACTTTTCGCGGCTTGAATAGCTGTTCTCAGCCTTGGATTGCCGGAAGGATCTCCTCCTCCTGTACGAGCAGCGACTGTAATCTCTTTGTTGAGTTTTGAAAATATTTTCCCGCGCTTTGCATCTGTTGCGCCCTTTTTATGTTTTATGCTCGACCATTTGCTGTGCCCTGACATATTATCCTCCTGTTTATTCCTGAGACCTTTGCAAAGATCTCATAGTGAGCACACCCAATAGTGGCACACAGTTTTAATGAGACCTCTGCAAAACGCCAGCTTTTGCCTCCGCCAAAGTGCTTTAGCGAATCAGGCTCAAATATAATTTTGAGTTTTGGGTTTTTAGTTATGAATGAAGAAAAAAAGTTCGATTTTAATTCAAAATTCAACATTTAAAAATAATAATTCTCAATATCTACCTGCCGGCAGTATAATTGATCGAGCAGTCAAGTAGTTAACTACTCGACCATTTTCCCACTCGACCATTTTACTTATAGAATATGAGCTGCAGTTGCCCATTCTCAACCTTAGTAAGGTATACTTTATCCATCCCCTGGTGGTCATGCGGCCCAAAATTAATAACAGCCCCAATTCCTACATAATGTTCTTTAATAGACTCTAATGCTCTGATAAATCCTTCCCTCGAAACATCTCGCCCTGTCCGCCTCAAGGCTTCGATCAAAATTCTAGCATTAATAAAACCTTCAAACCCCACATAGTTTGCTTCATCCTGCGGATAATATTTGGCTAATAAACGAGAATATCGCTCGCCAGCGGGCAGAAGTATACGTTCAGTAGGCGGTGGCACAACCTGGGTGATCAAAATCCCCTCGGCCATAGCGCCAAGCTCCTGTACCAGTTTGTCTGCGCCTACAAAAGAAACATTATGGAATAAAGGATTATAGTTACTATCCCTGGCTTTTTTTATAAACTCGGCACAGGGACTGTATGTCCCTATCATAATGACTGCCTCTGCCTTAGAGAGTCGAATTTTATCAAGAGCTTCATCAATTTCCATGGTTCCCCTTACAAAACTCCCTGTAGCTACAGGAGAAAGATTATATTTTTGCAGAGCAATCTGTGCCCCCTTAAGCCCGTCAAAACCATAGTCGTCATATTGATAAAATACCGCTATCCGGCGCAGCCCTTTTTTCTCCACAAAATAACGGACAATAGCGTTGGTTTCGTGATAGTAAGATGATCTGACATTAAAAATATAATGCCGGAAAGGAAAACGAAGCTTATCGGCTCCGCTAAAAATACCGAGAAGCGGGGTCTTGGTCTCCTCAAGAATGTCTATAATCTTCAAGCTGGTTGGCGTTCCTACATAGCAAAAAAGACAAAAAACATTGTCCTTATAAATTAATCTTTTTGTGTTGGCTACACATCTCGGCGGATCATATCCATCATCATGGGCGATCAGCCTGATTTTGCGGTGGTGAATACCTCCCTCGCTGTTTATCTGCTTGATCAAACACATAGCGCCATGCAGGTATTGAGTTCCCAAAAAGCCGGCATGTCCGCCAAGAGCAAGAGATGAGCCGATTAATATCTCATCGGAAGTCACCCCGGGTGCTACCGCGACATCTGAGCGCACCTGCTGCTGCTTTAAATCCATGTCTTCTTCCATTGGCGGCAATTCCAACTGGAGATAGCCGTAAAG
>JAFCZU010000267.1 GCA_019314185.1 Deltaproteobacteria bacterium
ATTAGCCATTGACTCTGAAGTGGGGAAAGGGCCTGGTTTCATGGAAAGGTTTCTTCATAATAAACCCAAAACCCCGGATTTGCGAGAAAGAGTTAAATTTTTGGAGGAAATGCTAACAACAGAAAATGGTTGACTTACCCGGCAAGTGGGCAATTGTGCAGAAGCCGCTTTGAACCGATTGAGTAAATGCCGGCAAGCCGTTGCGCGATTTTTGCTTTACGATGAAACCTACCCAAAAATGAAGGAACGGGTTTATAGTCTCGGGGTTGCGATTTGCGAACATGGTTTTATTCGCAGCGTGCGTTGCATTTTGTCTGAGGCCAAAGATATTACCGACCAGTTGCGTGGTGTTGCAGGGGAATATTTTCAACCGGAATATTTTTTGACAGATCTTGACCTATGGTGATCTATGGATACCCCATTATCTTTAATCGCCTGGCTACATCCACTCCTGTTGTGACCTACCTGATACTATTCATTTATTTCATATCCTATTGCCTTGTATCCATTCACCCGTCTTCCATACATTTTTACCAGCATCGGAACATTCAAGTCAGCATAATCATATATAATTACCTCTGTTTTCATATCATGCAAACGATGAAGTCTGCCGGCATATTGTGCTACCGTGCCTTTCCATGATACAGGAAGTGTTAAGAACAACGTATCCAGTCTGGAATCATCAAAACCTTCTCCAAGATACCGGCCAGTGGCTAAAATAACTCTTTCATCGTCAACAGCCTTCATTTCGTCCGCCAGCGCCTTTCTTTGCTTTTTCCCCATGCCGCCTTTCATTACAAATATATTTTCCACTCTTGAAGAAAGCAAGGATTTCAATTTCTCAATATGTTCGCGCCGTTCAGTCAGGACAACTGGGATACGCCCCTTATTTACAGCCCTTACAACATCTTCAACAATCATTTGATTTCGTTTTTCATCAATAATCAATGCAGCATACAGCTCATGGATCATAAGAGATTCTTTGTTTATCAGGGGTTCAGGCATTTGGAAATTGGTAGATCGTACAATTACTTTATGATTAAACGGTCTCTTATCCGCCTGTTTGCGATCATCCACTTTATATCTTACATGACCACAATTCATAAAAATAATAGGATGATGTCCATCTTTGCGAATAACAGTAGCTGAAAGACCTGTAACATATTTTGCTTTACATTGTCTGATTGCAATTTCAAAACTTCTTGCTGAAATATGGTGACATTCATCCACAATAAGGTGCCCATATCCCCCAACAATATCATCTACTGCCCCCTTTCTGCTAAGGCTTTGAATTATTGCCACATCAATTATTCCTGAAGGTTTGCGTTTACCTCCACCTATCTGACCGATCTTTTTTGGATCAAGTTCTAAAAAACTGCTTAAACGCGCTACCCACTGATCAAGCAATTGTTTCCTGTGAACAAGTATCAATGTGTTTACACTTCGTTTCGCAATTAAA
This sequence comes from Deltaproteobacteria bacterium, assembly GCA_019314185.1. The sequence continues at coordinate 1,460 of JAFCZU010000267.1, forward strand.
TATGCTGCGATCACAGTTTTTCCAAAAGCTGTTGATGCAGATAAAACACCGGTATCGGAATTAAGCATAGCTTCAGCCGCTTTTTCCTGCTCAGGTCGTAATGTGCCGATAAATTTAACATCAATTGCTTCTCCATGAAAACGTTCATCTATTAATCGGACTTTAATTTTTAATGATTCAAGTAGCGATATTATTTCCTCAAGACATCCTCTTGGAATACCTATATGCTTTGGAAAATCTTCACAGCAATTAATGATTCGAGGTTTACCAAAAGTTGAGAAGCGCATTGCCTGTGCTGCCCTATAACAGGGACTTCTTTCTTCCTTGATGGCGGCTCAAGCCATGGCTCAATGTCATCTTCATCTGTTGCCACGATCTTGATACCAAGGATTCCTCCACGGTTTTCAGCCTGGTTTATTATTTTTTCAACTTCTGGAAGCGACATTCTTTTAATTGTTGAAAGAAATGCCCATTGGTCTTGATATGGCATTAAACTGTCATCCAGAAAAACACTGTTGCCTTTTTCTCTTGGTTTCTTTTGAAGCGGAAGCGCAATGAGGTTGCCAAATCCACCTTTCGGCATTGTGTCCTGTTTTGGGAAGAAAGAATCATATGAATCAAGCCCGATTTCAGGCCGCCTGTCCATTGTTTCTGTCAAAATGAAAGCTCCAAGCCTTCTTGCCTGACTGGCTGGAACAGGTTCAGAAAAGAAAATCCATACATGCCCTCCATTACCTGAACGCGATCGTTCAAGAACTGCCTGGACATTATATGTTTTGCAGGTTTCCAGATATGCTGAAACGTCATCCATCCAGTTTTCTTTGTCAAAATCAGCAACCAAAAACCAGCATTAGATACCAATAGTATAATCCCGCTTAGACCTACTATATACATCAGTGCCCATAAGATGATTTCTTATTATATCATCAGTTAGCGGTATGAAATCACGGTTTTCACAGTCAGCGCATTTTATCTTTGGTTTTCTGCAAATACCCTTTATCCATTCATTTCGACAACACGGCTGATATCCTTTCTTACCTGTTTTGGCGCTTTCAAATCTTTTTGGGAACACATCTTCTCGCCCCTTGAATAAAGAACGAAAAAGAGCTATCTTATGATCCTGATTTGACCTGCTTGTTAACGTATTTTTTCCATATACTAATGAATTACCTCCTTGAGATCTTTTTTCTCTGAGACTTTTTAAGGATTTAATTTTTTTCAGCAACCGAGACTTTTTTTCCTCAAGTTCTCGAAATTCTCTTTCTGCTGTATTTATTTGTTGATCGATTTCTGTTAGTTCTTTCAAGAACAACCTCACTATTTCTTTTCAAAGGAATAACAAACTCAAGCCCCCTGTCGGCGACATTGAGCAAAGTGTCTATCCAACGTCTCCATGGCACTGCTCAATTCACGCTCATGCGCAAGACCGGCTATCTCCCGCAGCTTTTTACGAATTGATTTTGCATACTTAAGTGTCATATTTTATAATCATTTCAATATATTTTAGAAATTTATAATTTTATGGATGTCCAGATAGTTTCTCTAACTTCTTGATAGATAATCAAATTTGGAAGGTTGACTTTAAAAATGATTAATGGTTAATAATAAATTTATCCAGTAGCGCCTGATATATTGCTATAAAATAGGTCCGGCAAAAAATTGATACCCTATATTGGGTATATTGAGCGAAGAGTTCTATGATTGTAAGCAAGCATAACGTAATAGACCGAGTTCAGCAAGAGCTTAACTGGCCGGTTGCTTCTGAAATTTTTCAACCTTCTGGCTCAGGGCCTTGTATGCTTGCTGAACTTGTTCAACGAAAGCTACAAGGCCCTCTTCGCCGAATGGAAAACGGAATTGACCTTAGGGTTGGCATTCTTTCGCGTGATCCAATGGCAGACGAAACCGCTTCACCCCTTGCAATCGTCTGTGAGTTCCTGCAACCAGTATCGAATCAAATTATTCGGGAAGCCCATCGATTAGCATGGAATTTCTCTCACGCCCCTGTTCTAATTACCCTGGAACCCCATCAGATTCGAGCATGGACATGCTATGAGAATCCAAACACGGACCAATCGGATGAAAACCTGAACTTTGAGATTGCGGAGATTCGCACAGACCTTTTAGAACATGGATCATTAGCCGAACAAGCCGCCAGTTCGCTTCACTGGGTTGAACTCATTACCGGGCGTTTCTTTGAAAAGTACCAGGATCGTTTTCAACGTGACACTTGTGCTGATCGGTTGCTCTTAAAAAACCTGAAAGAGGTGCGGAAGATACTCATTGAGGGCCAGAACCTGGACGAAGATGTTTGTCATGACCTTTTAGCCCGTATTATCTTTATTCAATTCCTCATCGACAGAAAAGACGCATTCGGAAAATCTGCATTGTCGAAATCCAAGTTTGCATCACTGCATAGAGATGGAACTCTTTCTCAACTTTATAATAGCCTTGAAGGCCTTCTCTCAAATTATGATGACACCTATGCCTTGTTTCATTGGCTTAACGAACGTTTTAATGGTGACTTATTTCCAGGAAGCGGCCAAGACAAAAAACGACAAAAGGAAGAATGGTCCAAAGAAAAGGCTAAGGTAGATGAAAGACACCTTCATACACTATCCGACTTTATTGGTGGTAAATTGGACTTCCAAAGCAGGCAGGGTCTTCTCTGGCGTCAATATTCTTTTGATGTCATTCCACTCGAATTTATCAGCAGCATTTATGAGGAGTTCGTAGCCAAGAAGGACAAAAAAAAGAAAAGAAACACAGGCACAGTCTATACGCCGCCGCATTTAGTTGACTTTATTTTGGATGGCGTTTTGCCATGGGGCGGCACGGATTGGGATCTTAAAATCCTCGATCCTGCATGTGGATCAGGGGTTTTTCTTGTCAAAGCCTTTCAGCGTCTGGTTTGGCGCTGGAAAGCCTCAAAAAAACGGAAGCCCAGTACAAAAGATTTGAAGCGCTTTTTAACCAAAAACTTGTTTGGTATCGACCAGGACGAACATGCAGTGCGTGTTGCATCTTTCAGCCTTTATTTGGCAATGTGCGACGAAATTGATCCGAAACACTATTGGACCCAAGTAGATTTTCCCACCTTACGAGGACGAAGAATTATTGCGTCTGATTTTTTTAAAGAAAATATTTCAGGATTTCGTGCAAAAGAGGATGCTGAGACTTTCGATCTCGTTGTGGGGAATCCGCCATGGGGAAAGGGAACAATTGGCATTTCAGACGTAGGCTATTGGGAAAATGGAGAGTGGGAGGTTGCCAATAAAAACATTGGCCCGATGTTTCTACCCAAAGCTGCGGCTCTTTCGAAAAAAAACGGAATCGTATCAATGCTTCAACCATCTGGTTTGCTCACGAATAATATGGGAACGGCTGCCCGATTTCGTCGAAAGTTTTTTTCGTCGTTTAAGATTCAACAAGTTGTTAATCTATCAACCTTGAGATTTGGTTTGTATAAGGGAGCTATAGGCCCGTCATGTATCGTTACTTTCAGTCCTGAAACACCAGATGGGGAGCCGTTTCCTTATATTGTACCAAAAGAAATGAAAACCATAGATGATGACCTTAGAATCGTAATCGAACCCAATGATGTCCAATCAATTTACCAGGATGATGCTGCAAGTGATTCAATAATTTGGTCTGCCTATACATGGGGCGGACCTCGTGAATTGGCTCTGATTCGAAGATTGGCCGGGAATACAACGCTTTACTCTTTATTGCGTGAAAACAGAATTTCAAAACGTCAAGGAATTAACCGTGGTGATCGTGATCGAGAAGATAACGAAATACTTGGACGTAGGATATTGGAATCACAAAAGTTTCCTAAAGGTACATTCTTATATTTAGACGCGCGCAACCTCCCGAAAAATTATGACCCTTGGGTACATTCAAGAGAATCCACGGATTACTCTGTGTTTACACCCCCTCAACTTATTATCAAACAGGGGTGGCAGATAGGCAGTAAACGTTTTGAAGCTGCAATTGTGCAAGGAAGCAAAGATGGAATTCTTTGTTCTCTAAGTTATACATCCGTCCATCTGAAACATGGGCAAAAAGACATACTTGAAACAGTGTGTCTTGTCATGAACAGCCGTTTTGCTATCTTTTATTTAATGCTAACAAGTGGTCAAATGGCTCACTATATACCTAAGGTGACTGTAGATGACCTTCTGAAGGTCCCTCTCCCTGAAATACGTTCAAATCTATTGGAAGGGTTATCAAGTTATGATGGATTAGATGAGCACGTAAAGGAAGCTTTCGCTTTTTCTGAAAGTGAATGGACTCTGATTGATGACCTTTTTAATTATACTCTGCCTGATTTCAAGGGAAACTCTGATTCGCCGGGCAGGCTTCCGACAAGATATATTCAAGTATTAGATAACGATCAAGACGAAGAAATCTTCCTTAGGAATTACTGTGACTTTTTCTTTCGTGTTTTAAAAGCAGGCTTTGGTGCTGACAAACGAATAAGCGCGACAATCTTTTCCGAAAGTGACGCCTTTACACTACCAGTTAGGTTGCTTGCCATACATCTCGATGATATAAAAGACGGTGATATCTGCATCGAAAGATATTCCTGTGCTGAACTCCGTAATCAGTTGCTGAAATGGGATAAGATGTTGGCGCCATCGCAGACCGGCAAATCAAAGGGGGCATTACACCAACGTGTTGCGAAAGTTTATGACGTTGTAAATCGTGGAACGAAAAGAATTCCGACGGTCTACTTGATTAAGCCGGACCGTCGTCGATATTGGACGCGTTCTATTGCCATGCGAGATGCAGACAGCATCGCTGTTGACATTATGATGTGGCGGGATGAGGCAAATCTACTATGATTCTCCGGTTCTGGAAAACTAACTAAATGCAACGAAGACACACAATTCTTGAAACCGTTCAACCTGACCCGATAGAATTCAAGCAGTTAGCATGCAAATGGCGATCAGATGCATCCACACTCATGCTGGAATGGGTATGGGCTGGATATGACCTGTTGGTTGCAGAGATATTATCAAAAACAGATTGGAACGTGGCAAAAGACGACATGGAAAGAGAGATCACCCAACTGCTTGAAATTCGAATCAGACGGAGCATGCCCCCGATAACGTTCTGCTACATCCAGCATGAACCAAAAGAACGAGAAACCAGAAGGCCGGCGCCAGCACAACCGCCTGAATATGATCTTGCCTTTGTCCTTTATTCAAACGAGCGAATCATGTGGCCGATGGAGGCAAAAGTTTTAAAGACAGATCAGCAGATTTCTGCATATGTCAAGGACGTAAAAAATGAATTTCTGACGTGTAGATATGCTCCGTTTTCTGATGAGGGAGCAATGCTTGGCTACATACTGTTCGAGCATCCGGATAGAGTGTTTTTAAAAATTTCCCAGGCTCTCGCTGTTAAACTCACCGGCCATCGTGATTTCCCAGATCGAAATCACAGGGTATCTTCTCATCTACGCAAAGTGCCAAAAAATAAATCCTACCCGACAATTTTCCGCATACACCACTTAATGATGCCGCTGAAATAAC
>JAFCZU010000268.1 GCA_019314185.1 Deltaproteobacteria bacterium
CGGATACAAATTCAAAATGAGCTTCGGGATTCCGGTAGCTCTACAGATTCATTTTTTTTCAAAGAACAAAAACGGTATCGGTTACATGCAAAAACCTAACCGGACATTACTGATCCAAAGTTGAATAAACTTTTTTAGATTGTAAGCGGTCTGACACAGCAAAGACCATATCCGGTCACCTTTAAGGCCACGGTAAAGACTTCGTCCGAATCCACGAAGATTTTTGGCAACGGCTATGAATCCTTCTGTTGCCGAGCGGGCTTTGCAGCAGAATTCCTGTTTTTCTTCGGAAACATCTTCACTGCGCCCCAGAAAAACGTTGTTGATATTCTGCGCGGTTTCAAAATTGGTCGAACTCCGGTATCCGAGGTCGGTGATAACAGTGTCAGGTTCCTCTTTCATCCGTTGTTTAAAAAGGGCAAGGGTCCCTGGGAAAAGGGTTTTGTCGCTGGGATTACCGATAAGGTTTTCAATGGTAATCATAAAACCTTCACGGTTAAAAGTCATCTGCATTGTTGTCCCGAACTCACAGTCTGGATGAATTTTTCCTTTTTTAATCGGACGGGCATCCGGCTCATCAAGAGAAACAATACGCTTTTTTATGTATATTCCCCCTTTAAGCTTTTCAATTGTTTGTTCTTCCAAAAGATTCAGAAGGTTCAGTAATTTGCGAGCCCTTGCCTTTCTTTTTTTTGAACATTTCAGAGAATCTACCTTTTCACTGAATATCTTTAAAGCGGGAATAAACAGTATATTAAATTTGGCAAGCCATGCTGCCCGGTCATTTCCTTTGGCTATATTAAACGCCCGCCATATTTTTTTCACTTCATCCTCATCCCACCATACGGGAATATTATGCAGTTTACAAAACTGCTTCATTTTTTTAAAAGCCTTAAAAATTAGGCGTACATCATTGGGGTGAATAATGTTGCTCTCTAACACACTTGAATCAATGAGAGCATTATCGCCCTGGATTATGCCCGCACGGCGCAGTGCTTCGAAAACCTCTTTTTCAATAATTGCAATACCCTCCTCTCCAATACGATTTCTCAGAACAGTCAGGGAACTAGGATGAAGGAAAGTCTGCAAACCCATATCCTCAACATTGCAAAAATATTGAATATACCGGTTTTCCTTTATCTGTTTAACAACTTCCCGATCACTCAGCCGGTAATATTTCAGAAAGATCATGATAGCTATCATCATCCGAAGAGATTTTCCGAAAGCTCCATGAGACTTATCATAAAACTGAGACAGTTGGCTGATAATTTTTTGCCAGGGAATTATTTCCCGAATGATTACAAGCTCATGAATCGGATTTGTTATATTTGTTTCTAACCATTCAGGGGAAAAGCTTCTGTAAAGGAATTTCTGATCATCGTGATACCTCCTGTTATTTTACTGATACACCTTTAAGCTGCTTGAAAGACCTTAAACTAAAATATTCATAATGATATATAAAGGTATGAAAGGCAACTCGTTTGCCACTTACAATATAAATTCAGCAGATACTAAGTAGGACGGTTATTACCAATGAGGTTAATTTGTGAATAGAGAAAGTTTTTTGATGAAAATCTTCAGATTCTTCCGGCTTGATTCAATAGCCTGGTCTCTGCGACGCTTACATTGTCCAATTGATAAGAATGCCTTGGTTCTTGAAGTAGGTAGCGGAGGTAATCCATATTTTCGTTCCAATGTGTTGTGTGATGCGTACCTTGATACGCGCGAAAGACATTTTGCTCCTTTAATCTGTGACCGCCCAATTTGTCTGGCTTATGTTGAAAAATTACCGTTCAAGGATGATGCTTTTGATTTTGTAATTGCATCTCATGTGCTGGAACACTCAGAAGCTCCCGAACAATTTTTAAGTGAGTTGCAAAGAGTAGCCAAAGCCGGTTATATCGAAGTGCCGGATGCATTTATGGAACGATTAACCTGCTACCTTGATCATCGTCTGGAGATAACAGATAAAGATGGCTCCTTGCTGATAAGAAAAAAACAAAACTATTGTCAGGACAAAGCAATTAGAGATCTCTTTACAAATAAAGCAAGTGCCATTTTCCCAAAGTGGGTGTCAAGATTCCCTTTTCATTTTCATGTTAGATATTATTGGGAGAAGAAAAACGGGGGGATTCAATACAAAATACAGAATTCAGAATATCAATTTGATTGGCTCCCCCCCCCATCGAGTATTGAAGAAAATGATCCTAAGATTAGCTTGAAAGCGCTTTTGAAAGATTCCGCATTAAAGCTTATCAGAAGACTATTTTCACAGAATAAAAGAAATAAAAATATCGATATGATAAAATTGTGTCGCTGCTTGGAGTGCGGAAACGATAATCTAATGATGACCTCAGAAAAAATTATATGCAGTGCTTGTGGTAAGAATTTCAGTATCAACAAGGGAATAATTGATTTTACAAAATAGCTTATGAAAATACTGATAGCTGGAGATTGGCATTCGCAAATACACGAAGAACCTGTTTTCCAGGCTTTTAAAAAGCTTGGTCATGAGACGTTTCGGTTTTCGTGGTATCAATATTTTAGGATCAGTTCAAATCAATCATTGAAATGTATGCCCCGTGATGTTTTTTATAAATTCCAAAGAAAATATATAATCGGGCCAACTATACAGAAAATAAATAGCGATTTTTATAGAAAAGTTGAAGAAATCAAGCCGCAATTTATATTCATATACCGTGGCACCCATATTTGGGCAAAGACAATTCAAAAAATTAAAGTTAATCATCCTAAGATACTAATAGCTGGATATAATAATGATGATCCGTTCTCAAAACTATATCCTGCTTTTTTGAGTCGTCATTATTTGAAAGCCCTTTCTGTTTATGATTGGATATTCGCTTACAGGCAAAAAAATATGCTGGAATATAAAAAGCTGGGGTATAGTAATGTAAGTCTGTTGCGCTCCTACTTTATAAAAGAAAAAAATTATCCGGTTTCGGATTTGCAAACACAAAGATATAAGACTGATGTAATTTTTGCAGGACATTATGAAGATGATGGGCGGGACTCTTTTGTTAAAGCAGTGTTAGACGCAGGAATTAAATTCAAACTTTTTGGACCAGAATGGGAACGATCTCAATATTATCAATATTTCATAAATAAATTGAAAATAATTCCATACTTAACTGACGATTATAACCTTGCCCTGAACAGCGCTAAAATTGCCCTTGTTTTTTTATCAAAACTCAATAATGACACATACACCCGCCGGTGTTTTGAAATAACCGCTGCAAAAACCTTTATGCTCAGTCAATACACGGATGATCTTGATTCCATGTTTAAAGAAGGCGCTGAGGCAGAGTATTTCCGTGACAAAGAAGAGATGATTGACAAGATCAGGTATTATTTAAAGCATAATGATAAACGGGAAAAGATAGCCAGAGCAGGGTATGAGCGCTTGTTGCGGGACGGGCATGAGGTGGCGGATCGAGCAGGAGAGATTTTGAAAACATACAGGAAACATTTTGAATGATACTTGGAATTGATTTATCAAACATCCGTGCGGGCGGTGGGGTTACTCATATTTCGGAAGTTTTGAGATATGGCAGGCCAGTTGATTTTGGCTTCAAGCAAGTTGTAGCATGGGGCAGTACCAACACCCTTTCCAGTTTATGCGATCAATTATGGCTGGGAAAAGCTCATGCGCCGATTCTCAACCGGAGTTTACCTTGGCGGATATATTGGCAACAGATTATTTTGCCTAAATTATTAAAACAAAATCAGTGCAATCTCATTTTTTCCCCTGGTGGCACTTTGCCTCAGCATATATCCGTGCCAACGGTAACCATGTCGCAGAACATGCTTCCGTTTGAGCCGAAAGAGGCGGCAAGGTATAAAGCTGTTTCAATGCGGGCGAGGTTTAAGTTACTCAATATTGTTCAGGGGATGAGTTTTCAAAGAGCGGATGGAGTTGTCTTTTTGACTGAATATGCTAAAAAAACTGTTTATGCGCAATTGAAAAAAAAGCCGTTGCAAACAGCAATCGTACCACACGGTATCAGCAAAGATTTTTTTTCACCGCCCAGAGCCCAGAAACCACTTGATTCTTATTCATTGGCCAATCCTTTCCGACTGCTTTATGTATCTATTGTGGATGTTTACAAACATCAATGGCATGTTGCAGAAGCTGTGGCGGTCTTGAGGAATAAGGGTTTTCCTGTTGTCATTGATTTTGTCGGCTCTTCTTATCCGCAGGCCATACGCCGATTCAAGAATACGGTATATGAGTTGGATACAAACGGTTCTTTCATAACATATAAAGATTTCATACCATATAACGAATTGCCTAAAGTTTATCATCAGGCAGATGCCTTTGCCTTTGCTTCAAGTTGCGAAAATATGCCGAATATTTTGTTGGAGGCTATGGCTGCCGGATTGCCAATAGCGTGTTCTAATCGCGGCCCCATGCCGGAAGTGCTTGGGAATGCTGGCGTTTACTTTGATCCTGAATATCCGGATCAGATTGTAGATGCACTTGCTATGCTGTTAAAAGATCATGGCTTGAGGGCAAGGCTTGCTCAAGAGGCTTATAATCGCGCGCAGGAATATTCCTGGGAGCGGTGTGCGGATGAGACTTTTTCTTTTCTGGCTGAGGTAATTAAAGTAAATAAGGAAACAACTAAATGTTTAAAGGCAAAACATTACTCATAACCGGCGGTACAGGCACTTTCGGCAATGCCGTTTTACAGGCCTTTCTTGATACCGGTATTAAAGAAATTCGCATTTTTTCCCGTGATGAAAAAAAGCAGGATGACATGCGCAAAGAATATGCTGATTCAAAATTA
>JAFCZU010000269.1 GCA_019314185.1 Deltaproteobacteria bacterium
ATGGTTTATTCTGTATTAACCAAGAGCCCATCAGAAAAAAGCTTAAAGGGATAAAGAGTAAAATATTTGTAGCAAAATCTGTCCGTGACTGAATGCCGAGATGAAGATATGGTAGATGGCGGAAGCTATCTATTGCTTCCTCTATTGGAAGAGAACGGAATTAAAAGGGAATAAGGCTGCCATAGATTACAAAAGCCAGATAAAAGAGGCTTAATATAACATATGTCCGTTTAGGATTTAAACTATCTGGCATCGTTTATCTCTCCGGGTCTGAAGCTGTCACAGTTGGGTCTGTATCGTTTAAGCTGAGGCGCATACAGCCTCACGGCTGCCCGCGCATGCCCCGGGGCCATGATGGAGCAGCTTCTTTTTTCATGTAGAACTCTTTTATTCCATACTCTAAGCCGCTTTACCCAAGAGCTTTCCGGACGACCCACACTTTCTCCCCTGCCCTACATTTTCCTTGCATAAACTTATCAGCGGGCAAATCATGCCAAAACAACTACAAAAAGAACCAGATACTATCATAATCTTCTGGATTTTCACCTATTTCTGCCAATCGATTAAGGTAATCAAGAATTGCCATATCTTTGTAAACATATGTTTCACAACTTGCCAGATTCATATCCCAAGGATGAAATTCATACACCCGTCTACCATCAGGAAGAACAGTCAACAAATCACGATGTTGCCTGGCTTGCAAATAATTTTTCCCGAGACCGGGGATATTGAATACTGCGTCATCAGTGCGCCTCAATCCCGGAACAAGCCTTGCTTCTTCTTTTTGCTCCTGAAGAATTCTGGCCAGAGGAACACGATAGGAATTGGTCTCTTCCTTGCCTTTAGGTATGAATGTATAATATGGGTCGATACCAATTCGTCGAAGTGTCATTCTTAACGATGTACTTTCAAACCTTCTTGAAACGTAAAATGTATAGACTTGTTGATTATAAACACTAATGCCCTGTCGTTTAAGCCTGTCAACAGCTAAGGCGGTTTCAGGTGTTATTTCATAGGGATGTTCAATATGAGTCATAACCGCAATATCCCGCCTGCCCAGTTCACGGAATTTACCAAGCATTTTGGCCAGATGCTCTGTAATTCGCATGGGTAAAGTAACCAAAACACGGCTGCCGATACGGATTAGATCAATATGCCTGATATCAGCAAGACGTTGTAGCAACGATTCCAACTTATTGTCAGACATGATGAAAGGGTCTCCCCCGGTGATAAGAACCTCTCGTATGGCTGGATGATTTTTAATCCAGTCTACAGCCGAATTTATTTCAGACACAGTTGCAAATGAATGTGGTGCCATTACCTGTTCTATTTCCCAGTTGCGTTGACAATAAACGCAAATCTGAGGGCATGTCAGAACCGGTTTCAGAATAACGATGCTCGGGTATCTTCGTGTTATTAGATCTATGGGTGAGGTATCAGATTCCAACATAAAATCAAAAGAATGGTTCCTGCTTTCTCGATTTGACAGCATATGATTAATATAATCTTCCGGTGGTAATACTTGAGCCCTTATAGCGAGGTCATTTCCATTTGGTTCATTCTCCATGAGCGAAAGATAATGGGGTGTTATACCAAAAGGCAACTTTCCTCTTAATGCTTTGTCAATAAGAGAACATTGGTAATCTTCAATATATGTTAGTTTGCGAAGCGTATCTGTATCCGTGACAATGTTTCTTATGTGCCATTTCCAATTTTCCCAGTCATGCTCCTCTGCTCCAATCGTTCCAAGTATTCTTTTTCTTTGCTTGTCACGAATCAACTGTGATTTTTTTGTCAAACCGTTGGCATAAGACCCCAATCGTTTATCCACCATTTCCCATATCGAGTCCAATTCATCCGAGCGAACTAAAGCTTTTTCTCGTCCTGACATGGTATTATTTTCCGATTGCTCAAATAAAAAATGAAAGTCCGCCCTTCCTTCTATTCCCCTTACCCAGTTAATCAACTCTGCATAAAAACCAGGCTTCAAATCTTCTCTATGTAACCCCCTTGCAATATCCCATATGGCTTTGATAATGCTAAATCCGGTTATAGTCTCCGAACGCTCTGAAAAAACACTCATTAAAGCTAATCTACAATCTCTTATCCTTATTAACTCATGGGCTGGAGGATATTTACCATTGAGCGGGGAGCGATATAATTCTGTAATCCTACGCAACAATGTATCACGTACCGTCTCTATTTTTCGACAACGATTGATTCCTCTAAGGAGTTCTTCAGATTCTTTTCTAAAAACATCAACATTATACAATTTTTCATAAGGCCATTTCGACATGATTTATTTCCATTTTTTCTCACGTTTTTGGAAAACAAAAGGGTGCATATACTCCTCTCTCCCAAACAGAGCATATTATTTAGACAGGATAACGGGATAAACAAGATTATTTATTTCCTGTTAATCAACAGAGCCAAAATCTTGTAAAAACATATAATTACATACCGATTCGATCAGGCTTTAGAAAAGAACTGTATCAAAATTATTTTTTGGATTTAAATAATAGTTCGGTACCAAGGTTTGTCATCTTTGCTATTATACATTCAATACTCATTTGGTCGTTTGTAGATTTGGAACGGGTTTGAAATGAAAAGGCATTTCCAGGATATGAATTTATGATATACAGGATATGCATTAACTCTTTTTTTTATAAAATCAAGTCAATCCTGTAATCCTGTCTGAAATATTTATTATTTTTCGGGAGATGAGAGTAACTGCACCCAAAACAAAACACACTCGTATTACTTAGGACTAAATGTGTCGCAGTCCGGTAAATAGCGTGGAACTTCAGGTGACGGATTAACATAACCAATATTTGGTAATTTCATCATCCCCCATGAGGCTGTCTCTCTATCCACAAGAGATCGCTTATATTTTGGTGCCTTCATGGAAAGTACTTTTCCAAGACGGCACCTGAGCTGCCATAAATCAGAGGAATCAATATCATCAAATTGGACCGTCCCTGCATCGTTTGAAGAAGATCGAGAAATGCTTCCTTCCAGATTGACTATCGTGTTCAACCATTCCGCAACAGCATAATGGGGCTTATCAAAAACATCGCATACCAGGGTGAGATATTCTACATCCTGCTGCCCCCGGGTGAAAGCCTTGAGACGTACAGAAGGTTTTGGGCCTTCAGCATGAGGATAAAATAAAGAAGTTTGATCAGCAATTTTCCAGGAGCTTTCATTTCCTATGGTTTGCCATGGAAGCACACCCATAGCCCCCTTTGACCAGGCTGAGACACACCAGAGTGCAGGTTGTACATTCGGCATCTCGATGGGGTTTGTTGTACCATATTCAGAAAAATAAGATTTGCCCCACAATATCTGCTCATCTTGCTTCATGCGGGTTTTTTGAGCATTATTGCCTCCAATATACTCTATATCCATAACCCCCCTGAACATATCCCGCTCAAACTGACTGTAGGAGATATCACCCCTGTACCACATCCTGGCATCGCCTTTTACAGGATCGACCGCTGAACGCCACAAAAGCCCATACCACCGAAGTGCCCAAAAGTCCTGGGTATTCATGGGTTCGTCAAATAACCAGGGCGCAGAGCTTTTTTTATATTTGCCTCGATAACGAATCTTATTATTCAGATAAAATTGAAAAATCGTATCATGCCACTTATTCTCATTACAGTGCTCTGCAAATTTGGTAAAAGCCTTTTTCAGGTCTTTCCCATATTGAGGAGTAAATGCCTCATCTGCCCAATAGGAAGGTTTATAGTGTTCAAAAATGTTCGCCGGCCAATTTTCGCTGAAAGGCAGATACAAAACATCAACAGGTTCACTTTTTCGAGGTAAATCTTCAAATGCAGATCCATCAAGGAGCGGGCCGATTTTTTGATCCCATTCGGACCAATCGAATGCTTTGCCATTCCAAATTGGCGCAAACGAGGGAATACCGCTCCATGCATATGGCAGACGATTAATACATGTTCGATGTTCATGTGCCAATCGATAGTATTCATAGCCATTATATGGATTGACAATTCCGTAAGCATTCATCTCAGGGACAAATGAAAGCTTATCGGGCAATGTAAAATCCCATACTGTCAAATCCACATGCAGCTCAAGAATCTCTCTGCCAGTTGTAATCAGCACCTTACCTTTTTTCTTGCCAGGAGATTCTCCATGAGGAACATACAGCTCTAATATCAATGAGTGATTTGTCTGATTTGGGACATGCACTTTTCCTACACTGGAAGGGATGGAAAAGGGACCGGTTACATGGATGAGTGGGTCGGGAAGTATATTCGATATCCCTTTTTTAGTTTTCTTCACATTCACATATGCAAACTCAAATATCTTAGGCTGCAGGTTGGGATTCTGGTCAAATTCATACTTGATGAAAATTTTTTCAGCCTTTCCCTCAAGATTGAGTTGAAAAGCGACGTGTTCGTTACGTGCTGACTGCAATCTGATCAGCTTCTTCTTTGCCGAATAGATATGATTTCCACCTTTATAACCTTTTTTTTGCGCTGGAATCATCTTTCCGGTTTGCGGATCGATCTTATCCAGCAGATCTACAACTGCTACCTTTATGCCACCTACATTTGGAAGCTCTTTGTTTGGAGAGAAGGGATTGATGTCAGCTTTTGGGACATGCATCGAACGCGGATTGGAAGATAGTTGGATCATCTTTATGAATGGCTGGCTTATATTACCGGCGCTGTCTACCGACTTTATAATCAGAGTAATCATTTCACCAGGCTTGAAGGGAAGATCATGTATGTGCATTCGGACTTCCTCACCTGTCTTACCGGCCATTGGAATCAGATACTTTATAGTAAATATTAAATCCCAGGGTTTTTCCACCACCATGATCTTCGGGAGTCTTCCAGATGACCAGAGCTTCACCGGCCGGGAACTGTTCCACATCAACCCTTATCGCTCTCACCGGTTCAGGTGGAATATCATCTGTTCCTTTAACCCAGACTTCAAGGTAGGGAGCACTTCTACCACTTTCCTTGCTAAAACAAAGACGGTTTGGGAAGTATGTATACTTAAACTGGCCCTTTTTTATTGACCAAATGCTTCCTACTTCATCATAAACGCACAAACCATGGCTTAGGCCGGCAACACGGGCAACTACAACATCCGGATCTACCGCACAAGCTTGCCGGCCATCTCGATCCGGCGAAGTACAATCGGCAAATTTCCAAATAGTATGGCCGCGCCCAAAGACTACATCCATAAGAGTACTGCCAGGATAAGCCCAATCACGCCTCTCATGCTCGGCCTGATCATAACACGAACTTCCTATCTGAGATCTATAACCAGTTTTTGTACCTTCCACCCATTGGCTCGCCAAAGTCGAAACACCAAGACGTGCAAGAGGAGCTTTTTGTGGTGCAGCGGAACGTATATGCAACAAGGCTCCGGTGATGATCTTGCCTTTTAAGGGTGATGGGTCGATATCCAGAAGGATA
>JAFCZU010000034.1 GCA_019314185.1 Deltaproteobacteria bacterium
TCCTGATGTCGAGACGCTTTCGTTGTAAATCAAATTCAGAAGAAGACACCTGCCACGGCGGTGTCAAACCAAGAGCCATTTGAAATAAATCTATATCTCTCATAATGAATAAAAGACTAACACTTTCTGGATTAATTAATCAAGTGGTTACCCACTCAAAACAGCGAGGAGCCTTAGCCGGTACATGACCGATTCCGGTCTGGATTTTACGCTCAGACAGGTAGCCATTGCGAGTAACTCTCATACCCCCATTATCATCTTTAAGATCGGCGTACTGTGATAAAAAGCCTTTGATTTCTATCTCTAATGCCTCAGCCAACACTTTTTTTACTCCATTGCGTAATATTTCAGTAATGGGATCATCAACAAATAGTTCTGGATTTTTCAGTTCAATTAAGTTATCTTTTTTTTATGGTGGGTGTATCCTTCCTTTTTGATGTTTCAAAATGATCGGGTTATTGCCGCTAACAATTACCCGAAGAATACACCACCTAATCTCTTAAACACAACTTTTGATTATATTTCAGCGTTATATGGCTTTAAACTTAATAAAAAGGAGGTAAATTATGGCCAATTTTTTGTTTGTATTAAGTCAGGATGACAACGAGAAAACGACCAGGTGTTTTCAATTCGCCAAGATTGCTCATTCAAAAGGGCATGGGGTCAATGTTTTCATGATAGACGACGGTGTATTGTGGGCGAATAATGAAAGAGATTTTACACAGAAAACGAAAACAGGTGATTGTCCAAATGATTATTTACCATACTTGGTAGAAAACAAAGTTCCAGTTGGCGTCTGAATCCCCTGCGCCAAGAATCGTCAGGTTGACGAAGCAAGGTTTTTTTCAAATATGATTTTAGATGGTGGACCACATTTGATAGATTTGGCTGCAGAAGCCAAGGTTTTTAATTTTTAAAAATAATGTTTATGTATTTTATACTCTATGAAATACAATTTTCCAGCAAATTCAATCTGTTTATCGCCATATAACAGCAGGATTCAGTTGGCACAAAAAGCCAGTGTGATTTTGTGCTGGTTCGAAATACCTTGACTGACTTTTTGTGCAGCTGAGCCTGCCCGTTCGGAACTTACCTTATCGGTCTAAAAGCCAAAATTAAATATACTGATGAACCCTTGGAAAAACTTCGCATAGTGAATGATTTTCTGCCTTCTCCTGAACACTTATTATTTAAACAAAAAATATAAAAATTACTATTACCCTCACTAAAGATAGTGTTGATTTTTTAAAGTAGTTTTTTACCTTTATCATATTTTCGGTTATTATTGCCCAGCCACTCAGATCTACGAACCAAGAAAGATGATAATGAAAAAATGTCCCTTCTGCTCTGAAGAAATTCAAGACGACGCAATAAAGTGTAAACACTGCCGTGAGTTTCTGGACACTTCCAACCGCCCAAACTTTGCAGAGAAAAAGATTCAATGGTATTTCCGAAAATCCTTTATTGTCACCGCAGTCTGTTGTGTGGGGCCTCTGGCGTTACCCTTGATTTGGTGGCGTCCACAAACGACACGAGCATGGAAGATTGGACTCACAATAGGAATTCTTGTTCTCAGTTGGATTTTGTTCCAAACCACGATGGAATCCATTCATACTCTCAAGGAGTATTATAAGCTAATTGAAGAACTGTGAAATAATCGACAAGCAGAACAAATTAGTTCACGTCCTAATATCTTGATAATATTAAATTTATTACGCTATGATCATCACATACCTGTAGTTGAACAGTTACCTTTTTCTTTTTTAACCATTCAGCCACTAAGCCACAAAAGCACAAAAGGACTTTAATTTTAAAGGGTTATCAAAAAGATATTAAAATTATATTATAATCTTCGTAACTTGGTAGCTGAATAATTACTCAAGTTTCGCACCCTTTAATTTAGCCAAAGCGTTAGACGGCAAGGGCTAAAAATAAATTTTAAGGCGAAATATACTGCCTGTGGTTTTTACAACGGCGCCAATCAATTAATCGCCTGATCGTAATGTGTGCCGCGCAGGTTGCTGCTTACAAAATATAAGCAAATGATTTCGCTGTAAAAATGTTATTTTCAACCCTTACCGTCTTGATATTGATAGAAATCAAGGGTGCGAAACTTGAGATAATTACCTTTCTTTTTAAATAAAAGAGACAAAAGAGGTTGAAGGAAATAAAATTTCTATAATGCAACAAGGTTTTTCAGGTGTGAAATTAATTCCCATGAAAAGGGTTCCTTTTGACATGGCAGTATCGAGTTATTTGTAAATACAGGGTCTGATTCAAGATCGTAACGTGAAGATGCCACAGCTTTTCCCCACATCGCTGTATGAGAAATCGGCGAATAATAGGCTATGACAGGTGTTATATTGTTTTGTTTGACGGTTTTGATGGAATCTTCAATTGATCTTATTGTTTGTCCTGGCAACCCTGCAAGCAGATATGCGCCGACCTGATCTTTATTAAAACCTGCATTCTTCAGGCATGCAACAGCCCGCATAAATTCATCCTCGGTTACTTTTTTGTCAAAATCCTTTCTTTTTTCAAAGACCGCAGTCTCAAGCCCAAGGCGCAAGGTTTTAAAGCCTGCTTTATACATTAGATCTGTTATCTGATCCGAAATGCACTGGATATGGACAGCATTCGGAGTATGAAAACGCAGATTCATGCCTGATTGAATTATTTTTTCCAGTATTGGGACAGCATGCTTTTCAGCGTCCACAAGAAGCGCATCATCATAAAAGACAAAATCTATTACATCATATTTTTCATGCCAATAACATATTTCTTCAACAACAGATTTCGGGCTTCGCAAAGCTCTTTTTGGATTCAAAAAGTGTGATGCGCAGTAAGCGCAGGAAAAGGGACATCCAATTGATGTGATAATAGGGATGTATGAAATTTTTCTTTGCATATCAAACGCAGGATAAGGATATGTATCAAGATTATCCGTGTTATATTTTGGATTGCCGGCAAAACCTGTAAATTTTTCGGCTAATTTGAGAATATGTTGATCTGCTGTACCGGTTACGATCCTGTCTGCGCCCGAATGATTATTTGCGTGACCACTGCACAAACTGGCATAGATACCGCCAAGGACCACGGGTGTATCAGGATATGTTTCCTTAATGATATTAATAGCATGCCGAACACCATGATACCAGTATGTCATAAGGGACGTAACAAGAACAAGATCCGGTTTTGGTATGGATAAAAGATCCTCTCTGAACCATTCTTCCCTGATTCCGTACCTGGAATAATTCCTGGGAACATCATCAAGGCCGTCCGGTTTGGGAATCCTGGTTTTTAAATACGGGCCGGCGCCATATCTTGCATGAGGATCGATTTTAGAAGCTTTTTTATGAAACCTGTCAAGACAGTCAATATAGAAAATATTATATCCGTGACAACGAAGGATGGAAGCAAGACTGAGAAGTCCTACAGGCTTTGCCCAAAAGTCGTAAGCCGCAAAATCGTAGATCCAGGGATTTACAAGCAGAATGTTCGGGGTATCGTGATTCAATGGTTTATAATGTGAATAGTCATGATTCGAGCTTCAATGTTGGACGTTCGATGTTCGATGTTCATCTTTTTTCCTTTCTCACCTTCTAATCTTCACACTCACTGGCATCCTGCGTAAAGTATTGCATCGAGGTTTTTTTCAATTCTTGGCGGCTGAAAAGAAGCGTATATGTATTGACCGAAGTTGCTTCCGATATCTTTCGCGCTGTTTTCAGGCACGTTTCTTCATCCATGGCATGAATCATTGTATAGAGATTGTAATGCCATCGCTCAGTCGGGTTTCTTCTGTAACAGTGTGAAACCTGCCTGAAAGAAGCCATCTTTTCTCCAACCTCAATTATCCGTTTTTCGTCAACCTCCCAGGCCACCATGGCATTTGCCTTAAACCCTGATTTCTGGTGCCGTATGGTAGCGCCAAAACGCCGGATTACACCCCTGTCGCAAAGATCTTTCAGTTTTTCCAAAAAAGTATCTTCCGAAATACCTAATTGCTCTGCCATTTTGAGATACGGCCGCTGCGTAATGGAAATGTCACCCTGGATTGAGGCCAGAATCATTTTTTCAAGTTTTGTCAGCATTTGTTTAGACCTTTTTCTGCGAAACGTGTCAAGTGTCAAGTGTCAAGTGTTAAGTGCTAAGTGATAAGTGATTGATAAAACAAATAGTTACTTTAACCTGCCCCCTTCTCTTTCCTCTCAGCTCCCTGCTCTCTTAACCTATAGATGTCAAGGCGCTTCCTGATCAGGAAACAGGCTGTGTATATCCTGCTCCGTTGCCCTGCATATACCTTTTTCAGTAATAAAACCTGTTACAAGCCTTGCAGGGGTGACATCAAAAGCAAAATTTGCGGCAGGACTGGTTTCCGGTGGAATGAGAACACTTTTTATCGCTCCCCTGTCAAAACCCTGCACATACCTTATTTCATCAGGATCACGCATTTCTATTGGTATTTCCTTTAAGCCGTCTTTTAAGCTCCAGTCAAAAGTGCTGGATGGAAGAGCAACGTAAAAAGGTATGTTATTGTCCATGGCCGCCAGCGCTTTAAGATATGTTCCGATTTTATTGGCAACATCGCCTGTGCGGGTAGTCCTGTCAGAGCCGACTATCACAATATCAACCATCCCGCTTTGCATCAGGTGGCCGCCGGCATTATCTGTTATCACGGTGTGTTTGACGCCATATTTGCCCAGTTCCCACGCAGTCAGCCTTGCACCCTGGTTAAGAGGTCTTGTTTCGTCCACCCATACATGAATATCTATTCCATTTTCAAAGGCTGCATATATCGGAGCGGTTGCTGTTCCATATTCTATGCAGGCAAGCCATCCTGCATTACAGTGGGTGAGGATATTGACTGTTTTGCTTTTCTTTTTTTTGCTGATATCCTTTATAAGGGTTAAACCGTTTTCGCCGATTTTTCTGCACCGGCAAACTTCATCTTCGACAATTTTATCAGCCTGGTTTTTTGCAACCTCAATTTTTTCAAAAGGATCATCAACCTTTAAAATTTCGGACAAAACCTTATCAACAGCCCAGGCAAGATTGATCGCGGTCGGCCTTGAAGATTTTATTCTGTCGCACTCTTTGATCAGGTAATCATTATTTATAGACTTGTCCGGGAAATTTATGACCGCAAGATATACGCCGTATGCCGCTGTTGCACCGATCAACGGCGCCCCCCTTACATACATTTCTTTTATGGCCGTTATAATGTCATCCACATTTTTAAGATTAACAACGACAAATTCATGTGGAAGAAGCCTTTGGTCTATGACCTTAACGATCTTTGAATTCTTTTCCAGCCATATTGGCCGGATATTTTTGCCATCTACTTTCATGTTTTGATCAATTGCCTGATAAAAGTTTCGTAACTGCTCAGGTTCACAGTTCAGGGTTCACGGTTAAAGAACGATGAGAATTAAACGTGTTAAAAATATTGAAACCTGGCAGCCGGTACGTGAATTGGCTCGAAAAGTGTAACACCTGATAAAGTAGCCAACCGTGAACCGTGATATCCTTTTTTATTAAACTATCAAACAGTACGTTTTGCGTCAATCACATAATAATTGTTCCATTCTTCTAACTTGCAAAATAATCGTCATGATGTACTGTGCAGACAGCCTGTTATATTTTTTTCATGTTCAGACAGAGGTTGTTACCGATGAAAGATATAAAAATTGCTTTAACTAAAATCATTAATTTCATCACCTGCAATGTCTGGAGAATCCGCCTAAATAATCTTTCTGCGAGTAAATCTTTTCTTGTTAAGCAGCTTAGGATTTTTCTTCTGGTGATCCGCGGGTTTTATGAGGGAAAATACCAGGCAAGAGCGTCATCGCTTACCTTTTATTCCTTACTTTCCATAGTTCCTGTTCTGGCAATGGCTTTTGGGATAGCCAAGGGTTTTGGTTTTGAGAAGATGCTTCAGAAACAGCTTTTGGAAAGATTCTCCGGTCAAGAAGAGGTGTTGATACATGTAATAAAATTTGCCGATTCACTTCTTGAAAATACAAAGGGAGGCATTATCGCAGGCATAGGACTGGCAGCATTGTTCTGGGCGGTAATAAAGGTGTTAAGCCAGATAGAACGTTCATTTAATGAAATTTGGGAAATAAAGAAACAGCGAACCCCTGTGAGAAAGATCAGCGATTATCTTTCCATAATGCTTATCAGCCCTGTTTTTATAATCATGTCAGGCAGTGTTACGGTATTCATAACCACCCAGATTACCCATATTACAGAAAAAATATCTCTTTTGGGGTTTTTTAGCCCTGTTATATTTTTCTTTTTAAAATCAATTCCTTTTTTCCTGATATGGGCGCTATTTACCTTTATTTACATAATAATGCCGAACACCAGGGTTAACCTTAAGTCCGGTTTGTTGGCTGGCGTGGTTGCTGGCAGTCTTTATCAGTTTCTCCAATGGGGATATATTGACTTTCAGATTTTAATAGCAAAACAGAATGCCATATATGGAAGTTTTGCAGCATTACCCCTGTTTTTGATATGGATGCAGCTTAGCTGGCTGATCGTTCTCATAGGGGCGGAAATTTCCTTTGCCCATCAAAATGCCGACACATACGAATTTGAACAGGATTGTTCACGTATAAGCGCATCATTTAAAAGGCTTCTTTCCCTGCATATTTCCCATCTTCTGATAAAAAGGTTTTCAAAGGGGGAAAAGCCCTTAATTGCCGCTGAAATAGCTAATACCCTGGAAATACCTATCCGTTTAGCACGCCTGTTACTTAATGAACTCGTAGAAAGCAGAATAGTTTCCGCAATCGATATTAATGATGGCAAAGATCCAAGCTATCAGCCAGCCTGTGATATTAACCTGTTAACCGTGAAGTATATTATTGAAGCTCTGGAACAAAGAGGAGTTGACGACATACCTGTTGCCCTGACAGATGAATTAAAGAAATTGTCAGAGACAATGAGAACTTTCTGTAAAGAAATTGAAAGATCTCCTGCTAACAGGCTGCTAAAGGATTTATAGACCGGATATGATCCAAATCCCGAACAGAGAGTTTCATTGTGCTTCCATCTTTGTGTACCCAAGTGGCTACAATATCTCCTGCTAATGCCGAACATGGAAAAAACAGTAACATGCAGATTATTAAAATTCGTTTCATACTTACTCCTTTTCCTTTTTTAGAAAAAGCATCTTACACAAAAATACAAAGCAAGACCTGAAAAAACATTACGATTTATTCAAACTTTTCCCGCAATTTGAGCAGTACTTATCTTTCTTGTCAATCTGTTCGTTACAATTAGCACAGCGATCATGAGGCAGAGCAAGCTCCATGAGAAGCTGTCCCTTTGTGACAGGAACCATCTTTTTATCTGTTTTGTAGTCGGCAAATACAGGAACACGCTTTACAACGCCGTCCACAGGAGAAGTTATGCCGTATTCGACCTTCATAAGAGCCAGGTTAAATATCTCTTCGCCTGCCTTAACATTATCCCCTGCTTTTTTGTGAACCAGCCATAGATCGGCATCAAATGGAGCGCCTATCTGATACGGATCGCTTTCATCGGCCATTTCTATCCCTTTCCTTTCAGCGGCTCTCTTTTCAACCTGTATCTCTTTCACAAAGACTTCGTGGTCCAGCCTGTAGCGTATTCTTCTTGTGCCGTTTTTACTGACACGACCGAGCCGCACAACCTCTATGATATGAATTTTTCCATCAGAAGTCCTGAACTCCCTCTCAACCCCTGGCTCCAGCCCTTCAAACCATATATCATCAGAAAGCGCGTTCGGATCGGCAAACTTCTCAAGATTTTTAATGAGCTTTAATGCATCGCCCGGATGATTTAAATAATTAATCAGTTCATTTTCCGTGGCTTTCCTGCCGATATGCGAAGCTAATTCACTTGATAACTCATCAATATTAACAGAGGGAAGAAAATCAAGAGGGCTTTCTTCAGTTCTTGAGGCAATTGCATCTTCCCAGGTATCTTCGAATACAGATTGATAGATCCATTCCTGCGGCCAACCAAGAGGAAGTTTTCCGAATTTCCCAAGCAGAAGATTTTTCAAAGCGTCATTTGCATGCACAAAAAGAATCTTGCGGTCTTCCTTTATCTGTTCATTTAGTTTATCTTCGGAAATAGAAGTAACTTTTTTGAGGAGATCGATAATTCTCTGGACTTCGGACATTCCACCCCGCTCATAGGCCTTTACAACCATCATATAGCCGTTGGTCCATGTAATCTGAGAACCGGGAGTTACATCATGATATCGTATCAGCTTCCGATAAAGTTCGAGAACCAGAAGTATGCTCGGAAGAAGAAATGCATAACCCTGTTTCAGCGCTCCCTCCTGACTGCTTGAAGTAGCGCCGCCCGGAAGGCCGTGCAGGGTAACGTCGTAATCAATTCCAAGAAAGGTCGGCCTGCAGTAATGATCATATACAGGCATAATCTGTTTTAGAACAAACGCTGTTTCCCTGATCCTTTCTTTATCAAGACGTGTCTTCAGGCCGAGTTCCCCTTCAATATAAGCCATCACGGGCATAACCGCTGTCTGTCCGTAAAATCGAACACTCGGGCCGTCAGCAACATCCAGTATCCTGACTCCTGCCTGTGCCGCTGCTCCAAGAGCCGATACCGCAAGACCGTCGGTAGCATGACGATGATATTGAATAATCAAATCAGGATACTTATCAAGCATCGCCGAGACCAGGCTCTTTATAAACCGCGGAGGGCATACTCCGGCCATGTCTTTAAGACATAATATGATCTCTCTTGACGCCTTATCTTTATTGCATTCCAGTATCCTCCCGACCATTGAAAGGATATCATCAAGCACGCCAAGATAGTGAGGGACATCAAAACCCTGAGCCCAGCTCAAGCTGATAGCCGGCTGAAAAATACGGTTTTCCGTTTTAAGAACAATCTCGGCAAACGGAGCCATGTTTTCGATATGATTCAGAAAATCAAAACAGCGTATTACATGATAATGTTTGACAATCATCTCCCCTGTCCGCTTCATTACCTCCCTGCACTGTGGGGCATAGCCAAGCACGTTTGTTGAACGGATAAGGATCAGTTTTTGGGTGTTCGGAGCAAATTCATTCCAGTCTGCCGCCTCTTCCCAGGGGTCTGTCATACATCCCAGCATTGCCACGTGGTAATGGGCTCCGCCACCATTTTCTATGGATACATATCGACATCGGTCAATAATCGGCCCGATCAGCCGATCAGCAAAAACACGGAATCGATTTCCTGTTTCCGACTGTGTAATATCCCTCGGAGTTGTGTTACAAAATTCTACATATTTTGAATTTCGCAAAGAACTTAAAACTTTTTCCCTGGAATCGTTGGGATCAAACAACGGTGTATAAGAAATGTCATCAGCAGCGCTCTTCGTAACACTGGAGACATTTACAGCCATAGGACCAACTTTGGAATCGCCGAATTTCCGGTAAGCTCCAAACCCGACATATGGATTATATCCCTTTGCCGTAATTTCAGCCATCAGGTTTGCAAGCCGTATTTCTTCGGGAACAACCTCCCTGTAAGACATTAATTCAGGTGTATTATCGATGAATCTCGTATCAATTTCGCCTGCCCTGAATTTGGGATGGGAAATCACCTTTTTATGAAATGAAATGGTTGTTTTCAAACCGCCGATAAAGTATTCCAGAAGAGCCCTGTCCATGATTGCCAGGGTTTTTTCCCATGTAGATCCATGAGTCATGAGGAGACTGGCCAGGGAATCGTAAACCTTGGGGAATTCGTATCCGTAGAACACACAGGAATCAAGTCTGACTCCTTCACCGCCAGGAGAAAGATACCGCGTTATTTCACCGGCATTGGGTTGAAAATTATTTTGAGGGTCCTCAAAATTGATCCGGCACTGCATTGCATATCCCCTTGGCTTTAAGTCATCCTGTTTTAATCGGAGTTTTTCACCAAAAGATATCCATATCATTTCTTCCACTAAATCTATTCCATAAAGAATTTCTGTAATCCCGTGTTCAACCTGAAGCCTGGTATTAGCCTCAATAAAGTAGAAGTTCTGTTTTTCATCCACAAGAAACTCAAATGTTCCGATAGAATCGTACCCGACAGCAGATGAAATTTTCAAGGTCGCGTCTTTTAATGCTTTTCTTAATTCCTCACTCATCCCCTTCCATGGAGATGGAGTAATTTCCAGCAATTTCTGGTTATTTCGCTGGGTCGAACAATCCCGTTCATCTAATACTACAGCATTGCCGAATGAATCGCAGACAGCCTGTATTTCCATATGCCTGACAGATGTAAGGAATTTTTCAATGTATAAATTCGGGTTGTCAAAACTGGCTTCCGCTATGGCAGAGGCTTTTATAAAATGATGCTCCAGCTCCTCAGGGGATTTAACAATTACGATCCCCCTGCCGCCGCCGCCGCCTTCGCTCTTTATCATAACAGGATATCCGATATCACCGGCGATCTGTTTTGCCTCTTCAAGGTCAACAGCTTTATCAGCCCCGGGTATTACCGGTACTGAAACCGATTTTGCTATATTACGGGCAGTGACTTTATTGCCAAGTTTTTTCATTGGATCTTCGGAAGGACCGATGAAAACAATTCCATTTTCCTTACACAAAGAAGGAAACCGGTTGTTCTCCGCCGCAAAGCCCCAGCCAGGATGAAGAGCCTTAACATCATGCTGCTTTGCAATACGCACTATCTCCTTTATATCGAGATATCCTTTTTCCGTACGGATAGTATAAGCCTTGTCTGCCTTGGAAACATGAGGCGCTGTTTTATCCTCCTCTGTGGCAAACGCCACATATATACCACCCATTTCCCGGATGGTACGCCCTATTCTGAGAGCTGGAATTCCACGATTGGCAACTCCTATTCTAAGATTCTGTATTGGTGAACTCATGATAATCTCTCCATTAATGTTTGGTAACTTTTGAGGTAAAGTGCGGCGGCAGATTTTTTTTGCGAGAGCATAATATTTTATTATTATAGCTTAATCTTTTATAAACATCTATACATAAAATAAATTTATTGCAATTTAAGCATACAATCTGTTAGTTAACAATTAATATCATTAACTTAAGAAAACTCGGAGCCGCTCACAACGATATTTTTTTTACCATAAGGAGGTGAAGATAAAGAAAAACCCTTCATGTTCGTGGTAATTAATACAATGACAATAAAACTGCAAAACAAGCATACTCCTCTCATAGGAATCATCTCGGACACCCATGATTTCTTGCACCCTATGGCTGTCAAAGCCTTAAAAAACACCGATTTGATCATTCATGCTGGAGACATAAACGGGCATATTCTGCTTTCAACCTTACAGTCTATAGCCCCTGTCGTTGCTGTACGCGGCAATATGGATAAAGGTAAATGGGCTTTGGAATTATCTGAAACAGAAATAGTTGAAGTTGGAGAAATGCTGCTGTACGTGCTTCATGACCTGAATAAACTTGATATAGATCCTGCTGCCGCCGGTTTTAGCGCTGTCATAAGCGGCCATTCCCACTGCCCTTTTTGCGAAAAAACAAATGGCGTACTCTTTTTAAACCCTGGAAGCGCCTCCCTGCCACGCTCAAATCATACCGCGTCTATAGCCATGATGTATGTACACGAACGCTCTCTGGATATCAAATTCATCGAACTTGATAACTGCTCAGGTTATTAGCCTGAAGGCTAAAGGGGCCAGAAGAACACGATTGCCATACTTTGGCAAAAATATTTGATTTTTGCCCCAAACATAGCTTCAAAATGCGCTTTTTTCCTAACAGTCTTCAGCCTTCAACCTATCCACCTGAGTAACTCCAAGAGATTCAAAAACCCTTAAAATTGCCTGAGAACTGTTGAGAGTATAAAAGTGAACACCTCTGACATTATTATTGATAAGGTCTCTTGCCTGCTTTGTTGCCCATTGAACACCAATATTTTCAACTTGTTCGCTACTTTGAGCGTTTGTAATCGATTTCAACAAACCAGCGGGAAAACGAGCGCCTCCAGCAAGTTCCGCCATACGAATCATTCCTTTGCTGGTTGTAATCGGCATTATCCCCGCGACAATAGGAACATGTATACCGGACAGCTCGCACCGTTCACAAAAATCATAAAAGTCCCGATTGTCAAAAAAGAGTTGAGTAACTATGTAGTCAGCTCCGGCATCCACCTTTGTCTTTAGATATTCGAGTTCCTTGAGTCTGTTGGGAGTCATCGGATGCCCTTCTGGAAAACCGGCAACACCGACACAAACATCCGGAAAATGTTTTTTGATAAAACCTACCAGATCTGCGGCATGAGCAAAACCATTCTTAGAATTAGCCCACTCTGACTGACCTTTTGGCAGGTCACCACGCAACGCAAGAATATTTTTAACCCCGCTTTCGACACTTTTTCCAAGAAACAGTTTAATCTCATCCCTGTTTGAACCAATACATGTTAAATGAGATACAACGGTTAGACCCGTTTCCTTCTGGATGCGAACAACAAGATTGTATGTATAATCATGCGCCGATCCGCCGGCGCCATAAGTAATGCTAAAATAAGACGGTTTAAGCGACATTAGACCCGAAACGGTTGAAAACAATTTGTCCATACCTTCTTTTGTTTTTGGAGGAAAAAACTCAAAACTAAAAGATATTTTTCCTGTATTTAGAATGTCTTTAACCAGCATTTATTTCTCCTTATTATGTTTTTTCACCATAGAGAAAAGTCTTTATTGAATTTTTTGCATTGTTGCGACATAACTACCGAATTACATAACATCGAATAAATGTCAACGCCTTAACGAACCATTACTATCATCCTCATACGGCTTTGGAATAAAAAAGATTATTGGCACTCCTGACAACCCTAACAAGGCGCTCACAGTAAGAGCGGTTTTCAGACCAAGCAAATCCGCAAGCCATCCCGCAAAAAATATAACTGCGGCAGTAGCAACAAAGCTAATACCCATGTACAGGCCATTGGCGGTTCCTCTGTGGTTTCTTGAATAATCCTGAACAATAGCAAGAGTTACAGGCGAAGCAGCAAAAAGACATAATCCCAGCAATGCCAATATGGGAAATAATATCCAGCCGGTGGCATATACAAAGGAGATCATTAAAATACTTGAAGCCGGCATGGATACAAAAAGCACCGTTTTTCGTCCTACCCTGTCGCTGAGCGTACCTCCAACAAAGGTGCCGACAGCGCCAAATGCCTCAAGAACCGCCAGTCCTATTCCTCCTGCCCACAAACTCTTCCCGGACACAACCATATAGGTTGGAAGAAATGCAATAAGCGTAGCAACCATAAACGCACGGGAAATCATTATACCCGTTAATGGAATCATAAGACGGCGTAATGCCCTCCACGTTTTCCCAAGATCGCCCTCTATCTGTCTGTCGGGACAGGTTCCTGCATCCTTCATATAGATAAACAATAAAACTGATGCTAACAGACCGACAATCATAACAGGGTAGCTTCCTTCAAATCCCCAAAAGGAGACAGCCCCTACGGCAACAAGAGGACCAACTGTTCTTGCCAGTTCTCCTGCGGTCATCCAGAAGCTCATTCCTCTGCCAAGTGCTCTCTCCGAGATCCTTGCAATCATGACAGGTCCAAGAACGTGGAAAACCGCCGCACTTATTCCAGCAATTAATAAAAGGATACACACAACAATATAATTAGGAGCAACACAGATTAAACTCATTGAGACCGCTGTAACAAAAGGAGCCCAAATTGCCAGGTATCGCATATCAATACGGTCGGACATTACTCCTAAAAGAGGATTTAAAAGAGATGGTAGACGGAAAAAAACCGTTAATGATCCGGCAAAGGTCATGGTCAGTCCAAACTTAGCTATAAGAAGCGGCAAAAATACTGCCAGGAAGCTTGAGTAAATATCATGTATAAAATGACCTCCGGAAATAATTAATATCCTGTAAGCCTTAAAATCTGATCTTTTATTAATCAATATTACCTCGTATAAATCAGCAAAATAGAGTAAAGAAACTTGGCCAAAAGGGCCAGGTCAGAGATAGATGGCTTTGTCTTTAACTGCCAACAAAGCAAATCCCCTCTGGCGATAGCCAAAACCTGGTACTCTGAACCATGATTCTTTACTATTTAACAGATCATTACTCAACCTTTAATATATGACGCCACCAATATTGATGTTGACAAAACAGGGCGTCAGAATTAATTAAACCTAAGTTGAAATCGAACAAAAAAACAAAAGGAGGATAAAATGAAAAAAATTGCAATAGTTGGTTGCGGCTCATATATGGACAGCGGCTATGGCTGTCCAGGAGAATGGAGATGCCTTAAGGCAGCTGCTCTTGGAGAAGGTGCTTTCGATGAACCATCTCAGGTAGTATCATTTGTAAAATGTGTATGCCCAGGCAGATCTACTGTTAACAATGTGGGCATGGCAATGAAGTTGTCGGAAATAAAACCTGACATCATTTATCTCAGCTCATGTCTCGCCAATGCCAAACCGAATTGTCCCTACTCCAGCGCTGAAGATATGGCTAAATTTATAGAAAACAAAACCGGAATTAAAGTGGTTCTCGGCACACATGATTATCATTAACACCTGCAAAGTTCCTCCAGGCAGCTTCTGGCGAGCAGGGGAATTTTAGCTGTGACACCTGTGTTAAGCAATTAGCTGTTAGCAATTAGCTCTTGTTAGTTCTTGTGGTTAGCAGCAATTCGATTTTCACCCATTGAGTGAAATGTTGACCTCTAACAATATATTGAATTATTGTGCTAACTGCTAATGACTAATCGCTCATTTTAGTTTTAAATATGATGCAAATTCAAAAATGTACAAAGCCATCACAAAGATCAATTCCTCTAATTCTTGCTCCTGCAGGGAATAAAGCTTCTTTCTTAGCCGCTCTTGCAGCCGGCGCTGATGCTGTCTACTGCGGCCTGAAAAACTTTTCCGCTCGCATGGAAACAAAAAACTTCACAGTTGAAGAACTTATTCCTCTAAAACAACTTGCTCATGATATGGGCGTTAAGGTTTATGTGGCCTTAAACTCCATATTAAAACCTGATGACATAAATAGAGTTAGAGAAATACTTGTTGAGTTAAATCGATTTGTAAAGCCGGATGCTCTCATAGTTCAGGATCTATCATTAGTGGAACTGGCAAGACAGACCGGTTTTTCCGGCGAACTTCATCTGTCAACACTGGCCAATGTCAGCTTTCCTGAAGCCTTGAAATCCATCAGGAAAAACCTCGGAATCGACCGTGTTGTTGTCCCAAGAGAGCTCAGCGTAGATGAAATAAAAACCATGGCATCAGCCTGCCCCGAGGGTCTTTCTCTCGAAGTATTCGTGCATGGGGCTCTTTGCTATGGAGTTTCCGGAAGATGTTATTGGAGCAGCTATTTTGGCGGGAAAAGCGGTCTCAGGGGAAGATGTGTCCAGCCATGCCGCAGGCTTTACACACAAAAGAAGCAAAAAAGAAGATTTTTTTCATGCCAGGATCTCAGCCTTGACGTTCTCGCTAAGGTTCTTTTGTCTGTTCCTGAAGTAAGCACCTGGAAAATAGAAGGCCGTAAAAAAGGCGCGCATTATGTCTTTTACACAACACGGGCGTACAGAATTTTAAGAGATCATGGAACAGATCCAAAGATGAAAAAAATTGCCCTTGGACTTCTTGAGCATGCCCTTGGACGAACTGGAACTCATTACAATTTTTTGTCTCAACGGCCACAAAACCCCATTAATATAGATGGCCAAAGCGGCTCAGGACTTCTTGCAGGAAAAATACAGGGCGGAAAACAAAAACCATATTTAAACCCAAGAATAGAACTTTTGCCGGGAGACGTCCTGCGAATCGGATATGAGGACGAATCATGGCATACAATTTATAAGGTAACTAAATATGTGCCTAAAAGGGGGCGTCTGTATCTGAAGCTTCCGTCGAGAAAAAAGGACACCGGCATGGCACCGGTTTTTCTCACAAACAGGCTGGAAAAAGCGCTTGGAGAAATGTTATCCAAACTGGAAGAAAAACTTGTCTGCCCACAAAAGAGACAACCTGTTACCTCGACCTTTATTGCCGGACTTCCGGCCAAAAATTCAAAAATATCCGGGAAAAGAAGAAAGATACTTGAGCTGCATGTAAACAGAAAACCTGACAGTTCAAAACAGGACACGACAGGCGCCTGGCTGTCTGCCGAAGCTCAAAAGGGGTTTCAAAAAAGTATTAAGCAAAAAATCTGGTGGTGGCTTCCACCAGTAACCTGGCCTGATGATGAGACAAAACAAAAAGAACTGATCAAACTCACCAGGAAAAACGGTAGCCGAAATTTTGTGCTAAACTCTCCGTGGCAGATTAATCTTTTCTCAAACCCAAAAAATTTGAACCTTTGGGCCGGGCCATTTTGCAATATAGCAAACAATTCAGCTATAAGCATCCTGTCATCACTTGGTTTTGCCGGTGTCATTGTAAGCCCGGAACTTGGCCGTAAAGATTATTTACTCCTCCCAAAATACAGCCCCCTGCCCCTTGGCATAGTTATCGAGGGATACTGGCCTGTCAGCATATCACGAATCCTTTGTAAGGATTTTAAAACAGAAACAATTTTTTCAAGCCCAAAAGGAGAAGATGCCTGGGTCAAAAAACAGGGATCAGATTTCTGGATCTATCCAAACTGGAAGCTTGATATAAAAAGTAAAAAAGATGAACTTCAAAAGGCGGGTTACAGTCTGTTTACATATCTTCATGAGCCGCTTCCGTCAAATGTGAAGCTAAAAAAAAGACCAGGGTTGTGGAACTGGAATCTGGATTTACTATAGAATAACAGTAACCGTTCACGGTTCAGCGGTTAATTGCTTTGCGAGGTTCTTCATCTTTTTGCTTTTAAGTTCAGCACAAGCTCGCTTCTGAAGCAATGTAAATACCTTTATCAGCCAAAGATGGTACAATCTGACTCGGTGGTAAACTTTTATATTCAGGCGAGTTACATGTTTCTACAATCTTTGAACGT
>JAFCZU010000270.1 GCA_019314185.1 Deltaproteobacteria bacterium
CTCACATTATCAGGATGTGACTGTGCAAATGAATTCAGTTCATTGACATTCATAAATGTAGCACAAAAATCCGAGCTGGTATGATTAAGAGTATTTTCCAGGCGAATTCTCTCTTTTTCCAAATCCCATGCACACATGTTATCCTCAAAAAATTAGCAGCCAATTACTCGGGACGGGAGTATAGCCGGACTTTTGTTCCTCTGCAATAGTTTAATGATGAGCTTAAAAGGTTCACCAGATTGCGACTATCGTTTAAAATAGCGATTATTGTACCAATGAATAGTTCACGGGCAACTCGGGTTACTTGGTCTATTGTTTTGCCGGAGTATTTATATCCAGGCTGTGTTTTAATTTGTTCAGTTAAAATACATTGGAATATTCTTTCTGCTTTTTTCCCTAAGAAAACGGTGCATAATTATCGTCATAATCTTTGCACTTTCAAAAACCGCCGCAAAAGCGAAAGACAGCAAGAACATATCTGAAACTTTGGAAAAGACAAAACCTTCCAGCAAATAAGAAATAATAAAAGCGCTCAGTCCGATGATCACATAAATACCCCATAAAATTTTCATGGTGGTTTTTTCTCCTTAATATTTATCTAAAACTCCGTTGGACATCTTACCGATTATTCGGCTATTTTCTTGAAATCAGTGCTTCCGTATCACCCCCTTTCCGGTACCTTTTCTAAGATGTCCGTAGCAAAACCATCAGTTGATTCAACGTTATGATTTATTTTCTCAAATTACTATCCCCATTTCATCCGCAAATTATCTAATCTTGTTTCTATCTCATAGACCGATAACTCGACGGATTTTCTTCCCTCGGCAATAGTCGTCATTGTCAATTCTCTGGCCTGTTGTGTACCCCTCCTTAAAATAGCTTCGAGGGCTGACTTGTTTGATAACAATTGCTCTCTGATCCTTCTCGGTTAGTGTGCCGGATTTGCAATCTTAGCGGAGAATAACTTTCCGTTTACCTTTTGCATTTCTATCACTTGAACTCTTTTAGAGTAATCCATCATGAGGATCATGATTTTCCTTACAAACTCATCATCAATGCCCAATGCCCTTGAAAAATTGATTCTATTTTCTATAACCTCCCTCTCTCGGTCGGGATCAAAAACGGGCCTGCCAACGCTAAGCTTGATTTTACCTATATTTCGACTGGCTTCTGTCCGTTTTACGATAAGACTGAGTATCTCATTGTCGAGCCTGTCAATTTTACTCCTCAAAGTTGACATTTCTCCCTGCCAGTGTTCGTTTGACCATTCCATGATTTCTACCTCCTTTATTTAAGTTATATCTAAAAGAATGAGAGTTTCTCTAAAGTGGGTTTCCTTTCTATTTTTGGAAATTTCGGTTATAGTTTGAGCATGAAGCGTGCCGGAAATTGAATAAAAGCAGTCGGAAACGCAGTTTTTATGAGTTAGTTGAGCCTAACTATTCAAGATTACATGAAAATATTTTTATATGGGAAAGCTGAATCAAAGTGTTTTTTAAAATAAGCTGATAAATGCTCGGCCTTATCAAACCTAAACGTAATGAAAAAGATACGAAATATTATTACTCGGTAATAAATTCTTTACATAATAGGTATTTTTATGTTATAAGGTTAAACATGATTAACAATGAACAAAATGTTGCATCTTTGCTGCTGCGGCTTGGAGAAAAATTGAAAGAGGCACGCCTGGCTCGTAACGAAAGCCAGGAACTGTTCGCACAAAGGCTTGGCTTAACCCGCCAGTCGTACAGTAAAATGGAAAAAGGTTCTCCGCAGACGCTGATTGGCAAATGGCTGGAGGCAAGCAGCATCCTTGGCCGGCTTGAAGGCTGGCGGGAAGTGCTGGCTCCAAAAGAAGACCTGTTTGCGAAATTAAAAAGTAAAACCAGCAAGCGCCAGCGGGCCGGTGGAAAGCGAAAGAAAAAGACATGATGCTCACGATATGGCTGACTTTGCCTGCATCGGAGGTTGTCAAGGTCGGAGAAGTGGCTATTGACGAGCCTGATGCCAGGGGAGCGCTTGAGGGACAATTTCGCTATGATCCTGAATATATGGAAAATCCGAAAGCCTTCCCGCTTGATCCGCTGCATTTGCCGCTGTCCGGGGATATCTTCAATGCGGATCGGCCCCATGCCGGAGTCCATGGCGTTTTTGAAGATAGTCTTCCTGACGACTGGGGCAGGAAACTCTTGGTTCGCCGCTACAAGCTGGGCCGCAGTGACCAACGTATCCCACAGTTGTTACGGTTGTTAGGAAACCAGGGTTTGGGGGCCTTGAGCTACGTGGAGGAAGGCCAGCTGGATTTTAAAACGACAGGGGTTTCCCTTCGTCACCTTCAGGAACTGGCGCTGCTGGCGGAAAAATTTGAGCAGGACGGAGCTGTGGACAACGATGAACTTTCCCTGTTGTTTCAGGCGGGCAGTTCACCAGGCGGGGCCAGGCCCAAGGCACTTGTTAGAGATGAAAACGGCGCATACCTGGCAAAGTTTGCCAGTGCCGGGGATCAACTGGACGTTGTCAGCCTGGAAGCCGCTGCCATGGAGTTAGGCCGCAGGGCAGGTATCGAAACCGCCGATAGCAGGCTTTTAGCGTTGGGCCCCAGAAAATGCCTGTTAGTGAAACGATTCGATATCAACGAAGCCGGCGGCCGCAATCATCTGGTCAGCATGCAGTCACTGCTCAAGGCCGATGGATATTACTATGCCAGCTATAGGGACTTGGCAGAGGTAATTAGGCATGTATCTGCTTTACCTGCGCAGGATCTTCACAAGCTTTACAGGCAAATGGTATTCAATGTGATGATTGGCAATACCGATGACCACCTGAAAAATTTCATTATGCTGCACAATGATGAAGGCTGGAGACTGAGCCCTGCATTCGACCTGGTTCCAAACATCGGTTTTAACAGGGAACATGTGCTGCGCATCGGATACGATAACAGGCCGCCTGATCTTGAAACACTCTTGCAGGAGGCCGGGCATTTCGGGTTAAAACGACGACAACAGGCCCAGGAATTGGTCATGGAGGTTCATGAGGCTGTCTTGGAGTGGCCCGCAATTTTCACCTCCAATAAAGTGCCGGCGAAAGATGCGGAAAGTATTGGTAGAGATATAAGCCAACGACTGAAAAAATGTTCGAGATAGCGCCACTTCTTAAAGCG
The DNA here is from genome assembly GCA_019314185.1 of Deltaproteobacteria bacterium. The sequence goes on from JAFCZU010000270.1 coordinate 3,161, forward strand.
GTGCTTGCCTAATTGTCACCAACATTCAGAGCCATTCCGTTTTGTTTGAGTTCATATCCGTCAGGTTCAAGATGCGTCACAACACCATAAATTTTCCCATGCCTTTTGGGAAAAATTTTTGAATACCGCTTTGTTTTCCCTTTGTTTTTCAACCAGCCGCGATAATGATTTGACTCTGTAAATCCAAATATCTTCTCAAACAATTCTTTAGTCAGGACTTCTTCATGATCCTTGTGTGCTCTCCAGAAAATTGCTAACATCGCCCTCACGTAAAGCCACGGATGCCCTGAAAACTTGCTCACGATGTCCGGAATTTTCTTTACATCGTTTTCAATAATCTTCCCTTGCGTCTCCCAAATCTCCGTGCACAACCGCATAAGCTGGTCTCTATCCAGCTCACTCCACCAGTTATTATGTCCTTCAGTTTTTTGTTTTTCGCCCGTTTTTTCCCTAACAACCTGAGATGATAAATCGAGATCATCAGAATCAGGCCAGACTATCTCATCAGGTCCCACTTGTAGTGATCCATCACCTCTGGCCTTTTTTGCCTTTACTGTTTCTAAGATGACCTTTTCCATCTGGCGGACGTTTTTCCATTCGTATCTGTGTAGGTCCAGTTTAGTTCCAACGCCGAGGTGATATTGAGGAGCTAATTTCGAAAACAGTTTTTCAAGCAAGCTTGGGACATCCTCCTGGCGTTCTAACAAAGAAGGTATTCCAAGGCATACGCAACGATCACGCAATTCTTCTATTACCTTTTCCGGATGGTTAGTTGTCAGAATTACCCAGGCCTCGTTTTTTTCCTGCTCGCCGAACAATGGCCTATACCAGCCAGGACTTATAGCAGTCAGCAAATTATCCTGGATAGCCGCTGGATATGATCCCACTTCATCAACGATAACGGTTCCGCCTTTGGCACTGGGAAAAGCCCCCTCAATGTTATTGTCTTTCAACCTGCTGCCGAAAAGAGCGGCGCGAATATCTTGGGTATTGACGCTTGCCACAATGTTCACTATTTGAGGTATGCCGCTCCTAAAATCATTTTCCACCGCAACTTTGTGGACCATTTCCGCCAGGTAATTTTTTCCGCTACCATATTCGCCGCTAATTAACAGGGCAAAAAGACCGGGAACCTCTTCCCGTGCAAAATTGGCTGTTATATTCACTACCTTTACCATGGCTTCGGAGCGAGCCCCGATCAATTCCTGGAGACGATTGGCAATGTGGTCATTATTCGCCCCGCATTGACTCCTTAACCACGAGGTGACTCTTTTTTGAATTTCGTTATAAAAATCACCGTCAATATCCTTATCAACAACTTTTGCTCCAATTTCCATGTAGGATTTATAATTTTCTTCATGATATCCTGAGAGAGCGATCAGGTAGATCCCAAAACAATTCTTTTTCAGCCACCATGCAACATCAAGACCATTTTCATGCTCTAACCGGTGATCCAAAACAACACATACAGCTTCTTTGTTAATATTCCTTACGCTTTTATTTATTATCTGAAGTTTCCCATAAAAGTATCACGCCGCGATGCGCAGTAGTATGGTCACAAGAGAATTAAGAGCGGATTTGCGTGGTACAGGGCAAAGTATACCAAAATTATCATCCGA
>JAFCZU010000271.1 GCA_019314185.1 Deltaproteobacteria bacterium
AATAATATGATGCAACGCCCCAGGCGCATCTATTCTTGATCTGCGTGGCATATATCTCTTATGACATAAATTGTTCGACTTGTCAATATATCAAGGAACGTCCCGCAATCCCGCTCGCAATCCCGCTATCAAGGAACGTCCCGCAATCCCGCACTACTGACCTGTTGGCTAGACTTTAGTTAGGTGGAACTTGAGCCATTACAGCTCTCACCCACTGGGTAACGATAACCAATTTCATGGAATTTCTCCCAATTCCAAGGTCTCGGATTTATCTTGGCACGAGCATTAGCTTGTTCGGCAATTTTTGCCGTTTGATTCATTGAAGGTGAGGAATTAAATAAAACCGTCCCCTTTTTCCTCTATAGAGTGTTCCCCTCCCCTCATGTCAACTATGCTCCGTAGTAGGCAAACCCGCCCCAATGGAAAGGATGTGAAAATGGGATCTCGTCAGAGGTCCATTTGTCAAATGTCGGCAATTTGATATCGGTATCAGTACGCTTTTTTAACATTGTGACGAAATCACCTAGTTCTCTCACTGTCACCTGCCGCAGCCAATCTTGGGCATCAGTCAATGCTTTAGCAGGGTGCCCGCCACCCTCTGGCCAGAGGGAAAAAAAACGGACCAACAAGAGAAATGCTGAAACATCAGCAACCGGCCAAAGAGTGCCGATGACCCCTTGAGCCCCAGCCTGAAGAATTCCAGTGGGGAGTGATACCACTTCATCGGGCAAAACAGTTCCGGGTAAGGCTGTCTCGCAGGCGGAAAGGACCACCAGCCGCATGTTGGAAAAATCGGCATCCAACAACTCCTTCAGATTCAGCAATTCTCCAGGGCTCACCCATAGGCCACATTTTTCCAGGGGGGCGATTGGGTCAGAGAGCCCGTGGCATGAGAAATGGGCAATTTCGCAACCAGGCAGTTCAGAAAGAATCCGTTCCCGAGACGCCTCCTTATTGGAAAGAAGGATGCAGTTAGGTAAAAAACTTTTCAGAACAGACGCCTCAAGGTCGGCTAACGGCAAGATATCGGTCGTATCACCAGTGTCAGGTTTTATGACTAGAAGCGATTTTTTATCAGTCAAAAGAGGGGGTGGGTCTTTGGAGAAGATTCGCAGATTAGGAACCTGACGCAGTGACCGTACAGCCGCACCCTCTGATGAGACGGCAAAACAGGCTGCGCGTAATGGCAGTCGGCCAAGGAGACCATCAGTCATGATGAGAGGAAAGCCAAGAAAAATCATGGACATTAGATCACTCAAGAGGACCTCCTCCAACCAGATTATAGCAGATTCAATGGCTTGGTGTAATAATCCCTGGTCATCCCCAACAGCGGCCATAGCGGTGTGGAGTGAATAGACGTGTTCCTCGATATCCCGACTGATCAGTTTGGGTAACCAGATGATTTCAGGCCGGTCTCTCGCTCTCGACACTAGGGCGAAGCCCCCCATACTGGTGTGCCCGATCTGGATCACAGGGCCATCACGCAATGCGCGGGGCAGAGCAGTTTGGGTGGCGGTGGCATGGAGGTCTGTCCATACCACGTTGCTCGCCAATCGTTTGCGCGCGCCCTCCAAATTGTCCCATAGCTTGGATAACGCCTTCAGGTCATCTGGAGAGGACACCCCAACGGCTTGTTTCCAGTGGCTAAGTGCATTCTGGTAATCTGCCAACTCGGGATGAGCGTTACTATCTGGAAAACTAGAGGAGAAGTCCTCAAGGGCCAGGGAAAGCAGGATGGCCTGGGATCGATCAAACGCCAGGACAGCCTCTTCCGGGTCTTTTTGCTGGGCTAGGCTATAAGCCAATTTGGACCCGACACTATTTTCGTTAAGTCTCAACCATGCTTCTTGGTGAGAACGATCCCCGTGGGCAAAAACATTTTCGTGGAGCAATTCGACCGCTATTTCTAACTCTGCTGACGCTTCGGACCACTCTCCGTTGGCCATGAGGAGTGAACTCCGTAAATCAGCAGCTTCGAAGCGGAGCATGGACGGGATGGAGGCCGAATGAAAGTCTATTCCTTCGAACAACTCATGGACTCGGGTCAAGAGACCATCGGTACTGTCTCCTCTTTTTATCAGTGCTAATGCCAGTGTTATGCGGGCTTGAGCTTCATAGGTTGATCCCTTGCAGGTCGAGTCATCCACCAAGCTGTTCAAAAATTTGATGGCCTGATCAAGGTAATAGCTTTTTCCTGTCTCCGAGGCCAGTTCTATCAGCGCCCCGCCAAGGCTACAGCCAATCCTGGCAAACTCCACTCCAGCTTCGCAATTCTGTAAAGCATGCCATTTTATATTTATTCCAGACTCCATCAATTCAATACGTTTTGGCCCTTTCTTTTTGGTACTGGCAAAAGTAATACAGGCGCTTCCATAGTTATCAAGGTTTCGACCCAACTCGGGAGAAGTTTTCGGCGTGGCATCTACTGACAACTTGCTGGCCCTAACGGCTTCCTCAAGATCTTTTTGGTCATGAAACAACTTAAAGCGGTCAAGCATGACATTGCCGTAATTGTTAAGAAGTCTCGCCTGGTCGTCCGGTATCAAGGCACTAATCGATTCTAAGGCTGACCTGCAGCAGGATATGGAAGACTCCAAGGAAGTTAAGTCGCCATTAAGCCGATAAATTTCGAAGTAGCCTGCAGATAGATTTGTGCGTAAATTAGCCTGTATTTCCTTAGAGGTGGTATGCTGCAACGCCTTTTCCAAATACTCTATCGCCTTTTTTAGATCCTGCGGATCTTTCAGGGCCAAGTAGCGAGCATGATTGGCTACGGCGAGATCAAGTAAGCGCAGTGGGTACCATTTACTGTCACATGGAAGAACCAAACTGGTATTTCCAGACAGAATGGCAGTATCAAGAATATCCACCTCTCCCAGCGTCCAATAAAGGATGATGCAAAACCGGGTCTCTTGGTGGAGGGTTTGCCCTTTGAAGCGGCCATCAGTCCTCACCCATTCGTCATGACTTTTGATGGCTGAAATAATGCGGAGAATTAGATCTAATTGTTGAACATTACCCCCCCGTCCTAACTGTGCCTGGAGTTCGATAAAAAGCCGGATCAACGCAAACATGCTGGCCGGAAAGTCACCCAGTTCACTGATCAAATTTGATCGTAACGTTTCACGTTTACCTGCCAAAGTGGCAAGTATCTCCAAAAAACCTTGTGCGCGTTCTGATACTTCGGGGTCCTCGGTTTGGGATAGTTTCTCTGTAAAAAAACGGTGTGCTTCTCTACTCCTTAAGCGTTCATAGGCGACGAATGCCTCTAGAATCTCAAGCGGATCTCGACATTCCCAAAGGGCTTCGAGATCAATCTCTTTTGATTTTCCTGTCATTGACCAAGTCTCTCCTTAGCTCAATTCGGGGCAGAAAAGCTAACCAATTGTTTTTACATTACAAGTCACAGGCATACGTTATCTTAATGAATCAGTTTGTCCCACCGCACAACCTCGATTACTTGTCTTTCTTCGGAGGTGGTGGAGGTGGCGGAAGTTTGCCTTTTGGGGGGGTGTAACTTCCCCTGAATGGCATTTCCTTTTCTACAATTTTTGATTGAGGTTTGGGAGGGGCTGGCTTCTTGTTTTTGCTCACGATTTTCTCCATATTTATAAAAAGTATTGATTGCCGAAAAAGCCAAAATTAATACAATACCGCTTATGAGTACTACTCGTGCAACGAAATTGTAAAAGTTTACTCGAGAGTTATACCTATTCTTAGGTTCTTCCCATCCACTCCTTACAGCTTCAGCAGGTTCGTTGGCTGAGAAATAGTATGAATATTGCTTGTCTAAAATTTCAATTTGTTCGCGAGTAGCTTCATGACTCGCAGAAAGTGCAAGAAGTTGGTAAATAACAGCAGCAAGGAGAAAAAGCCAGCCTGGAACAAGTAAAAATAAAGTCCAATATTGAGGGGTGGAAGCTATCTTGTCAATAAATGTTACGGATAATGCAAGTGCCCCGGTGCTTATGGTTAGGACGGTTCTGTCATACCGACCAGCGGCTTCAAGAGAAGCATCATCCAGTTTGTTTCGCTGGGCTGTATACTCTTTATAAAGATTGCTCGTGTATTCTTCGCTCATTATTTTTCGTTTCAAGCCGAACTTTGATGTAGCGGGCCTAAAAACCCGATTTGTTTTCGTGCATTATTGCATGCGAAAAAGAAAAATAGGACAATTTTGCACGATAAAACCCCCTACTAAGGGTTTTATCGTGTGATTTTGCCGAATAAAAAGTCTTGATATTATAACAAAAGTTGAACTGTTAATTAAAATATTCGGATTCTAATGGCCTGATATTAGCTATCTTTGAAAAATCCTTATCCCTGTGAAGAAGGAGTGCTCCTGCCTCAATGGCTATCTGGGCAATACAACAATCTATAGAACTGTTTATGGTTACACCTTTTCGCCTTAGTTCAAAGTATATTCTGGCTGCTTCGGTCCAGGTATTTTCTGAAGCTTCAAGATAGAACTGCGTTGAAAGATAATCATCAAGCCTCTTCCACTCGTATTCATCTTTAGCCCCCTGAAGGAGTTCCAGTTGAGTAAAGCGGCTTAATAAGCAAATGTCATCCTGAATTCTGTCACGGAATAATTTGACTACATTACCTTTTTTGTCTCTGAGGACTTCAATCCAGACCGAGGTGTCAATTAAAATCATCCTCTTAACTTCCTTAACTTCTTATGGTCAAAGCCCTTGTAAAATTCAATGGAACCAGCC
>JAFCZU010000689.1 GCA_019314185.1 Deltaproteobacteria bacterium
GGTGTGTAGGGTATTTCAGGGTATGTAAGCTATGGCATGTATGGCACCCATGGAATACATAGCTGAACATTCCTAAATTCTATAAATTCGTGATAAAACACAAATATAAAACATGATTGCAATAATACTCGGTACCCGTCCTGAAATCATTAAGATGTCCCCCATTATCAGGGAATGCCAACGCCGGAATCTGGACTACTATATTATCCACACCGGTCAGCACTACTCCTATGAGATGGATCAGGCATTCTTTGAGGATCTTAAACTCCCTCAGCCAAAATACAATCTTGATGCAGGTTCAGGTACCCATGCAGACCAGACCGGGAAAATCATGCTGGGAATAGAAAAAATCCTGATGAATGATGAACCCGATACTGATCTTGTTCTGGTTCAGGGAGATACAAACACAGTTCATACCGGCGAGGCCAACTTGGTCAGCGGCTCCTACTTCATCGGGGAGAAAGCCGATGTCCCTATATATTGCTGTTTCGGCCAAGAGATGCTCACTTTCTGCACAAACGCAAGCAGTGCATGCAAAACGGACGGACGACCAAGATGCTCTCTCGATGTTTCCCGGGCGGAAAAGAAGTTTGGTTTCAGGTTAAAGACATCTTTTGAGGACGGACTCAGGGAGATTATCAGTGGGTATGAAAAAACTACAGCGGAGGGGTTATTCTGAAGATCCTCGTCGCCTGTTCAACACTGGACCTGAAGTATAAACTTGGCTGCACGCCATCATGGTGGCAGTTACTCAAAGCCCTCCATGAGATAGGTAATGAAGTGATTGCTGTCCCATACCTCGGCGACCCGGTTGAATCACTTTGGTGGAGAACCTATCCCAATCCCTGCAGTAGTGAAAGTAAACTATATAATCGCTTTCTCGATTATAAAAAACGATGTGGCAAACTTACTAGTTACAATGAAAATCCAAATACTCTCCTGAACAGATTTGCCGAACGTCATGTAAAGCGAAAATGGCAGGAACACCTCTTCTCCATACTTCAAAAGGAGAAGGATGTTGATGCTGTCTTTATTATGAATATACCTCTCAACCACATCAAAGGGATTGCAGAAAAGATCCGCCAGGAGTTCGGGATATCTGTTGCATATTATGACGGAGATATGCCAACAATTCTCCCGAAATACGCAACAGGAAGAGGGTTTAAATTCAATTATTATGTAGATGCAGACCTTTCGGAGTTTGATGCATTCTTTACGAACTCCAAAGGTGTCATTCCTGACCTTGAAGAGATGGGTGCCAGGAACGTTCATCCCCTCTATTATGCCGCCGATCCTGAACTCTTCAAACCAGTCGATGTTGAAAAAGATATTGATATCTCTTTCTTTGGCGATCCTGAACTCTTCAAACCAGTCGATGTTGAAAAAGATATTGATATCTCTTTCTTTGGTTATGGGAGTGAGTTCAGGGAAGAGTGGATGACAAAGATGATCGCCAATCCTTCAATGCAACTTCCTGATGTGAACTTCAGCATTGGGGGCGAGGGCTTCGGCATTCCTCTTGGCAAAGCCAACCGCATCGGCGACATCGCCTACAGTGCCTTCAGGGAGTTCTGCTGCCGGAGCAGGATATGCCTAAACATCACCCGGTGGTCGCATACGAATGTGTATGCTTCGGCGACGGCACGACCATTTGAACTTGCTGCATATGGGGCATGTATTGTCTCCCAGCCGTATAATGGAATAGAGGAATGGTTTGAAGTGGGAAAGGACTTGGTTGTGGTCAACAGTGAAACTGAGGCAATTGAGGCATACCGGTGGCTGCTTGACTCTGCTGAAGAGCGTGAAATCTTTGGAAATAGGGCCAGGCAGCGTATTTTAAAGGAGCATACTTTCCATCACCGGGCCGAAGAAATTATTCAGGTTCTGGGACGGCACGCGATGGAGAAACAGGTCGAGAGAACTAAAACCTACAGGGAGACCTCCAATTGATTTCTCAATCTTTTTTATTTAGGAGTATTTAAGCATGCATATAGTGTACTTGCACCCTCACTTTACCTACCCTGGAGGAGCAGGAACTTTTGTTCTTGAGACAGCAAAACGATTAGTCGAACGGGGAGTAAAGGTCTCTATTATTGCCCAGAGCGGGACATCGGATTTACTGCAGAAATATCCAGGCATTCATTTTGTATTTGTTGGTGGGTCTCTTCCAAATACAATCTCCTACTGGCTGAACTATTTTCGGATCTACAAAAAAGTTGAAACTATTCTCGACGAGATCAGTCCTGACATCATTTTTCCACAAGTATTCCCGGCAAACTACTGGGGTTTTTTATACAAAAAACACAACCCTGAAGTCCCATGTATATGGTATGTTCATGATCCGAATGCTTTTGTCCATGACCGGCGCATAATTGAAGGATTACCAAATCCAATGCGTTTTTTTGCCAGAGTATCAAACCCTCTCATGAAAAGGATTGATACCTATCTTGTTTCCAATGCAGATT
>JAFCZU010000690.1 GCA_019314185.1 Deltaproteobacteria bacterium
GAGCCTGTGATTGCAAGCGATAGTAAACAACTATCGTCTTTGCTGAAAAAAAATAATGAGAGAGCAATACGGGGATCATACAAATATAGAGATGGGCGAAAGTCGATCCGCAAGCAGCAATTCCCGCCCATCACCCTGCAAATTTTTCTTTATCATATATGGAGAAAATTTGAATGTTTTTACAACATATTGTGTAAGTAACGCAGATTTTTTGATTAGGAAAGCCTTTTTTTGGAGAAAAAACACAAGAGAATCAGTTTTGAAATCAAGGCGGTCTGCTTTCAAACATAGCTATCCCATCCTGGCAAATTCCCGACTTCTTTCCATTTCACGGTTTTTCTGATGTGCCTACATAGGAGATATTGCCTTTAAGAGGTATCATATAAGATGATCGGGGGTTGGAATTTGACGCCGTAGAGAATGGCCTGATAAAGCATTCGCATTGATTTAAACGCAAATTCTTTAAACAAGGATCTCATTCGTTCCCATAATGCCCTTTTGCTTCTCAGCTTTTTCCATACAGCTTGGAATAACTTACAGGAAAGCTGCTGGGTCTGATCTACCAAAAAAGCCAACATCATGAGCATGGCAAAAACTAAGCTCAAGTTTTTTTCGCCGAGACCGTAGTTATGTTCGAAATGATAACCCTGATTCTTCAGAGTATTGAAGGTTTCATTTTCGATCTTCCAACGGGTACGTCCACCCCGCATAATTTGATAAACATTCTTTTTTGTCACAGTAAAATCTGTAACCCAGCTAAAATGCTTTGTCCCATCAGGAGCAATTTCCCAGTATTCTATAAAATTAACCAGCACATCCTGGTTTGACGCGTTAAAAACGATGAACTATTTCAGGGTTCTCTTCATCGACAATTTCAAATTCAGTAGTCTGACCCGCATTTTGGGCATTTCTAACCTGCTCGAAGAGAAAAGCATGATCGCCTTCTTTGACTCCCAGAATATAGTGTAGATTATATTTCTGTGCTTCCCTGATATGAGGCGCATTTGAACTCAGAGCATCTTCGGTAATTATAAGGGGTAAGTGAGGGTGATCGTTCCTCAACTTTTCAAAAAACCGCTTGGCGGCATTACGTTCACAGTCGTTTTTGGTCTCACCATCATGTTTATTAATGAATTCCGGCGCTAAAGGAATAACCTCCTTGAAATCAGGATGAACAATTGCCGCCCCTAACATTTGCAGGTGATATGTAACTTCCCCTGTTTTTTTATTTACCTTTTTTAAACAAATGTCAGAGGAGAGTTTTTTCGAGGAAAAAAAGCCTGTTCCATCCAAACTCAATAGATAACATCCCTCAAAAAACAGCATACGTTCAAGTACCTTACCTTTCTGTAGTTGCCGCAAAGGTCCTTTAAATGCAGGTCTAAGTTCCTCGGAATCAACTGGATCAAGATTTTTCCGCATCTGTGTATCGCAAGGGACGTTATCTATAAGGTAAATGTCCTTCAGGTTTTGATCAACTCCTCTTCTTTCATCAAAAGCCAGCAATGACGGATCTTTGAGAGAAAACATGGCAAAGCCGGACATCAGCGCATCTGCCATAGAAATCTCAATATTGCCTTGACGAAAATCCGATACATTCAAAAAATCGTTATGAAGAGCTTTGAATAAAGCATCTGCATTAAGATGCTTGCGGAGCCTGGATGATTTTGACATACGCAATCCCTCCTTTGCGTCAATATTCTAAATAAGGGAGGGTAAAATGTCTATTTTAGCATAGTACTATTATCCGCAATTATGTACTAATGAGGTTTATTTTTCTACGATAATCTCTTTTTTACATAGAAATTCTCGATATTGCTTGAATTGTAGTGCAAAAGCTTCCAAAACTGAACTGTCAATTTATCGTCTATGACACGCAATGCGATGTTTGAGGAAATCAGGGACAGGGTTATGAAGGTTTCCACGTTCCGGTTGCATTCAGAGGTTCCTCTTTATTATTGACTGCACTGTTCAATAGTTGGTAAATCAAAATACCATCAAGAAAAAGAAGAATAGATAGTGCAAGAGAAAAATCTACATAACATG
>JAFCZU010000691.1 GCA_019314185.1 Deltaproteobacteria bacterium
GTAGTGTAAGTGAAGATTTCCGGTCGGAGATACTTGGTTTTTTAGGATCAAGCACAAATTACACAAACCTTTACAAGGAGGCTCTTTTAAATCGAAACTACGAAAGGACTGAACAAGAAATCGCCGAGGCTATCCAAATAGCAAAAGATTCAAGCGAGGCACTCAGACAACTCACTCTGGACCTCTCAACCTTCAATTTGGAATACTACAGGGAACTCGAAGGGAAATTTACACTGGAAAATCTTAAACGATTTACGGAAAAGGCGATCCTGCGATTAGGAGGAAGCTTCATCCCATCCGGCGATATTATTCAAATAACTGTTCCTCCCGCTTTAAAAAAATATCCTGACGTGGCATCTCGATATGAAAATGTCAGCTTTTCCCGGAAAACCGCTACCCGCAAGAAAAATGTGGATTTACTTGGAATCGGGCATCCGCTCATAGATGCGTTAATAAACTATTATAAGAGCGACTCTGTATCTGGGGAATTATTGAATGTCAAATGTAATGATGTGGTCCCAAACATGACCGCTCGATATATATTTATTATTGAATTTAAAGACGGGACCAAGCGTGAACTGTATCAAAGTTTCTTGATTAATGGAAAAGAAGAATTAGACGATTTGGATTTTTTATTCCGCAATGATTTCAGAACTCATGAATCGTCAGTATCCTTATCTTTTATTGAGGATAAATTGAAGATGTTTACTCGGAATTATGAAGCAAAAATCCGTTCAGACTATGACGGAATTATCAATGTCCGTTATAAATGCGTGCCTTGAAGCAGCATCTAAGCAAAGACGCTCCGGACAAGATTACAGCCATCGGAAACCTCGACATCCTCCGCAAGAATCCAACAGCTATTTTTTGCTCGACAAAATGTCCTGGCGATCTGATAGTAAAAACCTATGACATTGCGCAAATTTTAAGGGATGCCGGCATGACAGTTATCAGCGGATTCCATTCTCCCATGGAACGTGAATGCCTCACAGTACTTTTACGCGGCGCCCAGCCCGTCATCATCTGCCCTGCCAGAAGTATAAACAACATGCGGATAAACAAAGAATATAAAAAGCCCCTGAAAGACGGGCGGCTGCTTTTTCTCTCCCCATTTGATGAAAATCAACGACGCATTTCCGCCAAGAGATCCCATTCCCGCAACCTTTTTGTGGCTGCCATGTCTGCCGCCATTTTTGTGATCCATGCCGAACCATCCAGCAAAACCGAAGAACTCTGCCGGCAAATTATCTCCTGGCAAAAACCAGTTTATACATTTGAAAGTGATTACAACAAGAACATCATAGACTTGGGAGCACAATCAATAAGGCCGGAAAATGTTTCTGAGTGGGGAAAGTTTTTTGCAAATTGACAAGTTTTATAATGAATGTCCTCGGATTGCGCTGTCCTTGCTTTGTACCGTCTTTGGGCTGAAAGCTGAGAGATTACAGCTAATACCACTTGCCACCTCTTTTCTATGATGGTATATATTAAGCGTGCCTCAGTTAATGATGCCCGATTTTCGCAAGCCAGGAAGACGAAGCGCAAATCGGAAATCGCATTAATCCCGATAGCGCAAACCCAAAAAGGGCATTGGGCATAAATCAAGTCCATCAATTTTTATATACAATATGCTTTTTTGAGAGAATTGCAATTATGGCAAGAGCAGATATTTTAATCAGTATGGTTCGATCAGCCAGTCATGGCGATATGGTTTCATTCCGTAAGGCAGTGGAGAGCCTGGTTGCAGAAGAAAGAGCTAAAAAACATAATATTCTTGCGGAGCGATTGGCCCTGTCCCTCAATAACGGCGTTAATAAAAACACCGCAGTTCGCCCCAATGGTGAAACCGGTGATTTGATATTTGAGGTTAATCCTCAAAAAAGATTTGATGATCTAATAATAAATGAACAAACATTAAAAATATGTCAGGAACTGATAGAGGAACAGATAGAGGAACAGAATAGGGCTGACCTGCTCAGATCTTATGGGCTGGAACCCCGAAGCAGGATTCTTCTGGCCGGACCTCCTGGGAACGGCAAGACAAGCCTTGCTGAAGCTTTGGCTGCACATTTGATGTATCCGCTTTTAGTAATCCGGTATGAAAATCTTATAGGCCGTTATCTTGGAGAAACCGCCTCAAGACTTCAGAAA